>JBCCYR010000079.1:0-9086 GCA_039189355.1 Pseudomonadota bacterium | reverse complement strand
TGGAAAGCACTTTCAGACCAAGGAAAATACACTTCCTGAGAAGACCCGTGGCATTGTATCCGGCTTCAGACGTCAGGCGCTTCATGCCGCAATACTTGGTTTTGACCACCCGGTAACGGATGAAAAACTATTATTTGAAGCACCTTTACCCGACGATTTTCAGCAGTTGCTTGCAGCTTTTGAGTAGAAAAATCTCAATTTTTGCAATCAGCTAGCCAGTTTCATTGAAAATTGACCAAAAACGCCAAACCTTACCAAAATTTCATGAAAATGACCTCAAGATTACCTATATGCTCACGAATAACCTTGTTTGCCGGTAGTCGGGAACAATGCCTTAACCAAGGAGAAAGGGTGCTTTATGGCCCAGAATTTACCAACACTTTCGAGTGAAAGTGGTCTTTCACGTTATATGCAGGAAATTAGAAAATTCCCAATGCTTGAGCCGGACCAGGAATACATGCTGGCCAAGCGTTACCTTGAGCATGATGACCGGGACGCAGCACATCAGCTTGTCACCAGCCATTTGCGTCTGGTAGCCAAAATCGCAATGGGTTATCGCGGTTACGGCCTCCCGATCGGCGAAGTTGTATCCGAAGGCAATGTCGGCCTAATGCAGGCGGTCAAGAAATTCGACCCGGAAAAAGGTTTCAGACTGGCAACCTATGCAATGTGGTGGATCAAGGCCTCGATTCAGGAATATGTCCTGCGCTCATGGTCACTTGTCAAAATGGGAACAACTGCAAATCAGAAGCGGCTGTTCTTTAATCTTCGCAAGGCAAAAAGCCGTATCCAGGCCCTGGACGATGGTGATCTGAACCCGGATCAGGTAGCGCAGATTGCAACACAGCTTGGCGTTTCGGAAGATGAGGTCGTCTCCATGAACCGCCGTCTGGGCGGCGATGCATCACTCAATGCTCCAATCAAGGCTGCAGAGGGCGAAAGCGGCGAATGGCAGGACTGGTTGGTTGATGAATCAGAGAATGCTGAAGCCATGCTTGTTCAGCAGGACGAGCTCGACAACCGTCGTGAAATGCTGACGAACTCTCTTGATGTTCTCAACGACAGAGAGAAACGCATCTTCATTGCGCGCCGCCTTGAGGAAAATCCCGTCACTCTGGAAGAACTTTCCGGCGAATTTGACATTTCCCGCGAGCGTGTCCGCCAGATTGAGGTAAGGGCCTTTGAGAAAGTTCAAAAGGCAGTCGTTGCAGCTGCCAAGGAACTGGCAAAACCAACGTCTCAAATCGAGCACTCAGCAGGATAATCAGGACTAGGGTCAGAACCTAGCGATTATTCCAGTACTCAAATGCTTCCTTGAAAACCTGCTCTCCACTGCCGCCCTTTTCAAGGGTAAGGAGAGCACGTTTGCCTGTTGAGTAACTGACTGGAACATCTATCCAGCTTGAACGCAGCAGAAGCTGGCGATTCACTTCGATTGCCTGGTCCAGATTGTCCAGTGCGATCAGAAAATAACCGTCACTGACCTTTACGGGTACAGCGACCAGAGGTTCTCCCCGTGCTTCTTCCGTGGGCTTCATGACAAACCGGGCAATGTTGTCGATGGAGCCACCAGCAAATCCGTTTGGAACCTCGAAAGTTAACTCAATGATATGACTTGCAGACAGCGCAGGATCAACATTGCGTTTAATGTTCAGTTCTATCGCGAGGCCCTTTTCAGGAACATCCATTTTACCGACTATGACAGGCTCGGGTGGCAGGTCCTCTGATGGTTTTACGCGCGCAATGGACCAATTTACTGTTGCACTTGCACGGGTAGCCCCGGCTCCTGCACCACCCTCTTCATAAAGGTAGGCGACTTCTCCAAGGGTGTTCGCTGAAGCTATTTCAGGCTGGTTCTGTGTTGTATCCTCGGCAGTCTGCCCTTCGACAACCGGCTCGACTTCAGGCTGAGTTTCAACCGGGGCTGGTTCTTCCCCTTGCTGCTCAAGGACGAGTGGTGTTTCCTCACTCCCAGTTTGCGCCTGCTCGATTTGTGAAGGCTCAGGCGCTTCATCTTGTCCGTCGGCACCAAGGCGGACAGGTTCTTTTTCCTCGTTATCTTCCGCGATGCGAACTTCGCGGACTCCTTGCTCAGATGCCTCGTCTGTATCAGATGTCGTTTCAGGCTGATCAGAACTTCCAAATAACGAAGCAATCACCGGTTCCAGCGAAGAGCGATTCGCCCACACGCCATAGCCAGTTCCGCCCAAGAGAGCGACAATGAGCAAATAGACGAGTATTTTTCCCGCATTGCCAGACTTTTTGCCCGTTTCGACATGATCATCGTATGTCTGCGGTTGATCGTTTGAAACGGGTGATTGAACGGGTGCTGCTGCGGATTCCTCTACCTGGGGTGAACTTTGAGGTTGAGAAACGTCCGCAACCGGAGTCGGCGGAGGTGCCACGGATTCAGGTGCCGGGGAGACCTCGCTTACTGTAGGCGGTTCATCCGGAATTGTCGGTTCGGCAAAGGACGGGTCGAGTTGTTCGGAAGCAAATTCGGAATCAATAACAATGATTGCTTCCTCAAGCAGTTTTAACTGCTCTGCGATAGCCTCCTCTAAAGGAGGTGGGGTCATCCGCCGCAATTGATCTTCAATAGCAATACGGGCCTTGGCATAGACAGCCTGACGTACTTCAGGCGTATTCTTGGCAAGTCCGGAAATGGTCTTGTTCAGAATTGAATAATAATCAGCCATACCCCGTTACACCCGCATCACACCCTTTACCGCATTCCGATTCGAAAAACCATCTTATCTCAATGACATATTTAATCCTGAAATGGATCATGGACAAGTATTGTATCATCACGTTCAGGACTGGTTGACAATAATGCAACCGGAGCACCGATCAATTCTTCCACATGCCGGACGTATTTCACAGCCTGCGCCGGCAGATCATTCCAGCTGCGGGCCCCCACAGTTGTGTCCTGCCAACCTTCAAGCGTTTCATAAATCGGCTCAACACGTGCCTGACGACCCTGACTGGCCGGAAGATAATCAATGTCTTCACCATCCAGTTTGTACCCAACACAAATCTTGATTTCCTCCAACCCGTCCAGAACATCAAGTTTGGTCAATGCAATACCGGTAATGCCATTCGTGGCCACCGCTTGGCGGACCAATGCTGCATCAAACCAGCCGCAACGTCTTTTCCGACCGGTCACCGTGCCAAATTCATTCCCGCGTTCACCCAGAAAGTTGCCGATATCATTTTCCTGTTCAGTAGGGAAAGGCCCCTCGCCCACTCTTGTCGTATATGCTTTGGTAATACCCAGCACATATCCAACAGAAGCGGGGCCCATACCGGATCCGGCAGCAGCCTGGCCAGCGACAGTATTTGAAGACGTTACGAACGGATAGGTTCCGTGGTCAATGTCAAGCAAGGTGCCCTGTGCACCTTCGAAAAGAATGCGGGAACCCTTTCTTTTCTCGGAATCAAGAAGACGCCATACCGGTTCGCTGAAAGGAACCATACGATCAGCAATCTGTTTTAATTCATCAAATATCGTGTCGAACTCAACTTCGGGCTGACCAAGCCCACGACGCAATGCATTGTGATGGGTCAGCATACGATCAATTTTCGGTGGCAGGGTTTCAAGATTGGCCAGATCAAGAACCCGGATAGCCCTGCGTCCAACCTTGTCCTCGTAGGCAGGACCAATCCCCCGGCGGGTCGTTCCTATTTTGGTTCCCGAGTTGGAAGCGGCATCCTCGCGGATTGCATCAAGCTCCTGATGAAGTGACAGAATGAGCGTTGCATTTTCGGCGATTCGCAGATTGTCGGGTGAAACGTGAACGCCTTGTTCCTTAAGCCGTTCAATCTCGGCCATCAGGGCATGTGGATCAATAACAACACCATTGCCGATTACAGCAAGCTTTCCCTCGCGGACGACACCAGACGGCAAAAGGCTGAGTTTGTAGCTCACGCCGTCAATAACGAGTGTATGGCCGGCATTATGCCCACCCTGAAACCGGACGACCAGATCGGCACGCTCCGAAAGCCAGTCAACAATTTTACCCTTGCCCTCATCGCCCCACTGAGAGCCAACCACTGCTACATTTGTCATTTAATTTTCTTGAGCCTTTGCCGTTTCAGACCAACATGGCCTTATCAGACCTGTCTTTCAGCAATCGGCGATTTCGTTGCAGCGAATGCCAGATTGCGGTTGTTAATAGAATAAAAAACCTGCAAACATCAACCTTCTGTTTGTTTTCAATGTGGAAAGACTTTTCCTGGCATGTCCTCGCGGCAAAATCTCCTGACACATCCCTACCTTTTACTGACCATTACCGCCTTGGTTTGGGGCGGAAATGCTGTTGCCGGCAAGCTTGCAGTAGATCACATATCCCCCTTTTTGCTCACCTTGTTGAGATGGACGGTAGCATGCGCCGTACTGATACCGTTTGCACTTCCACATCTGAAGCGGGATTGGCAAACAATCATGAAGAACCTGCCGTTTTTGATGGCATTGGGTGCAACAGGCTTCGCTGTCTTCAACAATCTTATGTATCTGGCGCTGAACCATACAAGCGCCATCAATGTGGCGATTGAACAAGCCTCGATGCCGCTGATTGTCTTTGCATTAAACTACATCCTGTTCCGGACAAACATCACTGCTTTTCAGGTGATCGGGTTCATCATCACACTTGTAGGCGTGGCAATCACTGTGACCAGAGGCAATCTTTTCAGCCTTGGAGAACAATCCCTTAATTTTGGTGATGTATTGATGCTGTGCGCGATCATGGTCTACGGCATCTATTCGGTGTTTCTGCGCAACAAACCGGATATTCACCTGCTGAGTTTCCTGTCTGTGCTCGGTATTGCAGCTTTCCTCGCAACCATTCCCTTCGCAGTTTATGAATATGCAGCCGGCAAGTGGATATGGCCCGACGCCCAAGGCTGGGGCGTGGTTATTTACGCTGCCCTTTTCCCATCGGTAGTGTCGCAACTTTTTTGGGTCATGGGATTGGAAAAGATTGGCTCAAACCGGGGCGGTCTCTTCATCAACCTTGTGCCGATTTTCGGAGCACTTCTGGCGATTCTGATTCTCGGTGAACAATTCGAAACGTATCACGCACTGGGGCTGGTTTTGGTTCTGGGCGGGATTGCTCTCGCCCAGAAGGTGAGTACTCCAAAAACCGCTTAGTCGATGTCAAACTGAAGCGGCTTGACCTGTTGGAACTTGCCGGTTGCCATGAGATTATCCAAGACCGTATCCGATGGTGGCACATCGAGATAGAGAAGCGCAATCGCGTCCCCACCCTGCTCGTTCCTGCCTAAATGAAAGTTTGCAATATTGAGCCCCGCCTCACCCATTGCAACACCGAGCGTACCGATAATACCGGGTTCATCGTGGTTGGTCGTGTAGAGCATGTAACGCCCTACATCGGCATCCATGTTGATACCCTTGATCTGGATGAAACGTGGCTTTCCATCAGAGAAGACCGTTCCCGCCACCGACCGTTGCTGATTGGCTGTGATGATGTTCAGCTTCATGTAGCTGTCAAAGACACCCGACTTGTCTTGCCGGGTTTCAGAGACCTTGATGCCGCGCTCCTTCACCATGATCGGCGCTGAAACCATGTTGACATCTGCTACCTGCGGCCGGATCAGCCCGGCAAGTGCAGCACTGGTCAGCGCATTCGTGTTCATGTCTGCAATGGCACCGTCGTAAATGATTTCAACCTTCTGGATTGCACTTTCCGTAACTTGGCCTGCAAACGCTCCCAGATGTCCTGCAAGACGAATGAACGGTATCAGCCTCGGCGCTTCCTCTGCCGAAATCGATGGCATGTTGATCGCATTTGTTACAGCGCCTTTCAAAAGATAGTCAGACATCTGCTCGGCCACCTGGATGGCAACATTTTCCTGTGCTTCCGACGTTGCCGCACCAAGATGAGGTGTACAAACCACGTTAGGAAGATTGAACAGTGGACTTGCTTCTGCAGGCTCAACTTCGAAGACATCAAACGCTGCGCCGGCAACTTTTCCTGCTTTCAGCGCTTCGGCCAGTGCCTGTTCATCAACCAGCCCACCGCGGGCACAGTTGATGATACGGACACCATTTTTCATCTTTGAAATGGCTTCCGCATTGATCATCATGGCAGTCTTCTCTGTCTTTGGAACATGCAGTGTAAGAAAATCAGCACGGGCAAGCACATCATCAAGTTCACATTTCTCAACACCGAGTTCCCTCGCCCGTTCATCCGACAGGAAAGGATCGTAGGCAATTACCCGCATTTTCAAACCGATTGCACGGTCCGCAACAATTGCACCGATATTGCCGCAGCCAATAAGGCCCAATACCTTGCCGGTTATTTCCACACCCATGAATTTCGACTTTTCCCACTTGCCTTCATGGGTGGACTGATTTGCAGCCGGGATTTGACGTGCACAGGCCAGCATGAGTGAGATTGCGTGTTCCGCTGTTGTGATGGAATTGCCGAATGGCGTGTTCATCACAATGATGCCTTTTCGCGATGCGGCAGGAATCTCGACGTTGTCGACACCGATACCGGCACGGCCGATCACCTTCAGGCGATCAGCCTTGCCGATCAGTTTTTCATTGACCTTTGTTGCAGATCGGATGGCAAGACCATCATATTGGTGAATAGCTTCGTAAAGCGCATCCTTGTCCTTGCCGAGGTCGGGTTGAAAATCGACATCAATACCGCGATCACGAAATATGTTGACTGCAGTTTCAGAAAGTTTGTCTGAAACAAGTACACGTGGTTTTTCTTGAAGAGCCATAACGGCTTCCTTTCATTGGGAAATTAGGAATACAGATTTTGGAGTTAACCGGCATTGATGCCATCAAGCGTCGCAAGCTGCTCATGGAAAGCCCAATCGAGCCAGGGCATGAGAGCTTCCAGATCAGAGACTTCAACCGTCGCGCCGGTCCAGATGCGAAGCCCTGGAGGAGCATCCCGATACGAGCCAACGTCCAGAGCAGCACTTTCAGTCTCGAGCAACTGTGTCATACCTTTTGCAAATGCAGCCTGTTCTGAACTATCAAGAGCGGTAATCCGCTGATCAACAATCGAAAGGCAAACCGAAGTGTTAGAGCGCGTAACAGGATCAATCGCCAGAAAATCAATCCAGGGGGTTTCGAATACGAAAGTTTCGATAACAGAGAAATTGTCGTTGGCGCGGCTGATCAGAGAATCTAGTCCGCCGATGGATTTCGACCACTGAAGCGCATCAATGTAATCTTCCACGCAGAGCATCGAGGGGGTATTGATCGTTGCACCTTCAAAAATGCCTTCGATCAGTTTTCCACCCTTTGTAAGTCGAAAAATTTTCGGCAAAGGCCAAGCAGGCGTATAGGTTTCCAAACGTTCAACCGCACGGGGCGAGAGGATCAGCATGCCATGAGCTGCTTCGCCACCGAGAACTTTCTGCCATGAAAATGTCACAACATCGAGTTTGTCGTAATCAAGTTCCTGAGCGAACGCCGCAGAAGTTGCATCACAAATGGTAAGACCCCTGCGGTCTTCAGGAATAAAATCTGCATTGGGAACACGAACACCTGAAGTCGTTCCGTTCCAGGTGAAAACAACATCACGGTCAAATTCCACCTGCCTTAAGTCAGGTAGCTCACCATAAGGCGCATTGATCGCACGCGCATCATCGAGCTTCAATTGCTTGAGGGCATCACTGACCCAGCCTTCACCGAAGCTTTCCCACGCCAGCATGTCGACACCACGCTCACCAAGCAAGCTCCACAAAGCCATTTCGACCGCGCCTGTATCAGAGGCTGGCACGATACCGATGCGGTGGGTGTCAGGTACCTGCAATACCTCACGCGTCATATCAATTGCCTGCTTCAGACGCAATTTGCCCTCCTTTGCACGGTGAGACCGACCAAGAGAAGCATTTTGAAGATTTTGGAGAGACCATCCGGGACGTTTCGTGCATGGTCCGGATGAAAAATGTGTATTATCCGGGCGCACACCCGGTTTTTGAATCGTATTCATGATGGCTAACCTTCCAGCTAGTGAGCCCCTCGTTGGGGAGGGGTGGCCCACGTACCGGCCTATTGAAGATGTCGCCTCAAGTCAATGTTTTTTCGTAAATGCGATATGAAATTTGCCGCTTGGCAAACGCGCCACAAAAAAAGGCGCCCAGAGCGCCTTTTAAAAAATCATCTGATAGCCATTGTTGAGCTGTTTTTAGAAAAGCTCGTATCGCAGACCAACATTGATCTTATGAACACTGAAAGCATCCGTCTCGATGGCAGTCCCGTCTGAATAGCTGATTTCAGCACCATCATTAGTAGAGAAGTAGCTGTAACCAACATCCAGATCCAGGTTTTCGCTTAGTTCATATGCTGTACCAACCGACAACTGATAGGCAAACTGGTATGTAACTTCCTCAGTATCCAAGATTACAACATCATCAACCCGTGCGCCTTGAGCGCCTGCTGCTGGCGGGCCACAGGTCTGGGTGCTATCCGGAATACAGGTTAGTGTACGTCTCTCATTGAATTCGATTCTGGATAGACCAACCCCAGCACCAACATAAGGGGTAAAATGCCCTATCTTGGGAAGATCATAATATCCGTTGAACATAATGTTCGTTGCATCATAATCCGCCTCTATAACTTCTACACCGAAAATGTTGTTTACAGGCACCTGCCCCGTTACGCCACCTACGGTTTGCAACTCAAGACCGGTCAGATTAACCCCGATGGAGCCATCAAATTCGGAATCGAAAGTTTGCTCTGCAGCAACTTCAAGACGGATTGAAGGATTAAGAATGTAACCGAAGCCTACCCGGTAACCGATTACATCCTCATATTCAGCTTCGGTAGTCGCCCCAAGTGAGTTTATGAACTGCGAACTCGTTTCCTGTCTTGCTTCAAGATTGAAAGAAATATCCCCTCTCAGATACCAGCCGCTTCCAAATTCTACGGGCGTCTGTACTGCACTTGGCGTCTTTGTCACCACGCCGGAGTTATAGTCCGTCGCAAACACAGTTGATGCATTCAGGAGTGCGGCGGCTGCCACGGTGAATTTAAGAATGCTCAGTTTCATTTTTTTAGCCCTTGGCCCTCTTACGCATTACCCGTTTCCGGGGGTGGA
>JBCCYR010000078.1:0-9309 GCA_039189355.1 Pseudomonadota bacterium | reverse complement strand
CCCGCATTTCGCCAAATCTGCACTCAGCCGCTACACGCAGCACGATTTCATTGATCTGGTGGATCGCTACAAGATTGACTGGCACGAAAAAACATTGGGGCAACTGTTCTGTGATGGTTCGGCACAACAGATTGTCGACATGCTTCTGGCAGAATGTGAAAAGGGCAGTGTAAAACTGCAACTCGATTGCAAAGTGCTGGGAATAGACCATTCCGGAAACGGTTTTTCCGTCGATAGCTCACAGGGGGCTTTCAACGCAAAATCGCTGATTGTTGCAACCGGTGGACCATCCATTCCCAAAATGGGGGCGACCGGTTTTGCCTATGATGTGGCAAGGCAATTCAAGCTGAAAGTTGTCGAACCGCGTCCTGCACTGGTTCCATTCACACTGGGCAAGGAAGAGGCACTTTTTTCTGAACTGTCAGGTGTTGCAACAGAAACTGTCGCAAGCAATGACAGGGCTGCATTCGAGGAAGCATCTCTCTTCACCCATAAGGGATTATCCGGCCCGGCCATCCTGCAAATCTCCTCATACTGGAAACACGGTGAGGCCATTTCAGTAGATTTTCTACCCGGCAAAAACCAGGATTGGCTGCTTGATGCCAAAACCTCCATGCCCAAGGCTAAGCTCAAGTCAGCTCTCACTCAGCATCTCCCCGAAAGGCTTGCAGAAACGCTTTCGGCAAAACTGGATACGACAAACCGCAACCTTGCTGATTTCAAGGATAGTGATCTCAACCAATTTGCAATGCGCTTGGCCAACTGGGAGTTCAGACCCAATGGCACTGAAGGATTCGCCAAGGCGGAAGTCACCATAGGTGGCATCTCGACCGCAGAACTTTCCTCCAAGACGATGGAAGCGAAAAAAGCACCGGGACTTTATTTTATTGGCGAATGCGTGGATGTGACCGGATGGTTGGGCGGTTACAACTTCCAGTGGGCCTGGGCGAGTGGGTATGTCGCGGGGTCAGTCATTTGAAAAGGTTTCGAGCATTCATTCGACCCATGACTGTAAGCGCTCACCAGCAAGAACCTTGACTGGTATACGGTTTTGAGGCGGAGCCAATGGACAAACAAACTTCTCTGACATTGAGCACGAAGGATTGTATGAAAAGTTGAAATCCAGAATGAGTTTACCGTCGGAATTCAGTCCCAAATCAGAGCCCTTTATCGCGTCAACCAGATAACGGCCTCCGCCATAGGTCTCCTTTCCGGAACTTTCATCCTTGAACGGAATAAACAGCCCTCCGCCATAGCCTTCAATCCAGAACACATCCAGTTCCGCACCCAAATCATCGGCAAGCCCGACAGTTTTGGCAATCCGCTTTATCGATGAAGAACCGTCGTCTCCCAAATTGTATTCAAGGGTTTCGTGTACGGCATCCTCAAGACCAACGTAAAACCGCATTCCGGGATCGTAGTCGAATACTTCAATCTCTACGAAATTCTGCTGCAACTTCTCGGGAACCGGCGACATCATGTGATTTGCGTACAGGTCGCTTCTGACACCATGCCAGACCTTCCATGCTTTTTCAGGGTCTGGCATCAAGCGTATCTGACTGTAAAGGTCGTTGATTGTCCGGCGCCAATCCGCAAGTGCATATTGTTCCGGTCCCAGATATGATCGGGATTCCAATGTGGTTAGCATTCTCAAACCCTTGTGCCGCTTTCTTCGATTCTGACAAAAACCGAAGTGTCGCCACGGCTTTTTTCAATTGTATGACCTGCTATTAAAACAGGCAACTACAAGAACAGACAGTAACGGAAAGCGGGTTTCCCTGTCTGGTCGGGTAATCAATATAGTTTTGAAACATCTTCACCATTGACGTATACGTCAAAGTCATTAATTGCTGTGTCCATGGTTACACGGCTTGAACACATTCTTTCATGGCTCGCATTGCCTGTTTACATATGGCAGGGGCTTGGTGTACGGCGCAAATCGATCCGGCTTGCCCCACCGCAGCAAAAACCCATGGTTGAACTGAAAGGCAGGGGGAAGCCCATCAACATACTGTTCATAGGCGACTCTTCTGCCGCAGGGGTTGGTGTTGACGTGTTTGAAGAAGGGGTTTCAGGCCGCCTCCCGCATCTGTTGAAACAGAAATCCGGCAGACCAATAAAACAACGCACATCCGGCAACAACTCCGCCACATCCGGAAGCATCCGCGACTTCATCATCCCCCATCTCGAACAGGGTACTTACAACTACATCATCGTCAGCATCGGGGTAAACGACACCAAGAACTTCCACTCAGGAAAACGGTTCTGCAAAGAGTTCGGCACCCTTTTGTATGCACTTCACGCAAAATTCCCGGGCGCTAAAATCATCTGGCAGGGATTGATCGACATGGAAAACGTTCCCATCCTCCCCTCCCCGCTCAATAAAATCCTTGGTATCAGGTCCAGGCTTTTGCGCAAGAACGGCAAAATCCTGTGCCGGGAGCGTGGTGCACTTGCGCCCGAGACCAAATGGCAGCCGATCCCGCAAAATTTCTCTCACGACGGCTTTCACGCTTCATCTGAAGGATATCGCGTCTGGGCAGAAGAATTGTCAGACTATATTCTGCAACTTGAAGAAACAGCAGACTAGGATCAGGACCTAAGCCATAAGCGCAATGGACTTGTTCAGGTAATTTTGCTTAGTGTTCCTCCGAAATGTACCGTCAGGGCACGGTGGGAGGAATTGCATGACATCCAAATATCACGAAATATACGAAGGTTGGCAAAACAACCCGGAAGGCTTCTGGACTGAAGCAGCAAAAGAAATCGATTGGTTCTCACCGGCAGAAAAAACCTTTGATCCTGATGCTGACGTATATGGACGCTGGTTTGCGGGCGCAACCTGCAACACCTGTTACAATTGTGTGGACCGCCACGTGGAAAACGGCCTCGGTGAGCGCAACGCAATCATTTACGACAGCCCCATAACCGGCAAGCAGGCAAAAATCACCTATCGCGAACTACAGGCACAAACAAGTGCTCTGGCGGCAGTCATGAAAAGCAAAGGTGTGCAGAAGGGCGATCGCGTTATCATTTACATGCCGATGGTTCCTGAAGCGGCAGTTGCCATGCTCGCCTGTGCAAGAATTGGCGCGATTCATTCGGTTGTCTTCGGTGGCTTTGCCGCCTCCGAACTTGCCACCCGTATTGATGACTCCCAACCCAAAATGATCATCTCAGCCTCCTGCGGCATCGAGCCGGGACGCATTGTGGCTTACAAACCATTGCTTGATGAAGCGATCGAACTTTCGCAGTCAAAACCGCAGACAACCCTCATCCTGCAGCGGGAACAGCAGACTTGCAACCTGATCGAGGGCCGTGACTTCGAATATGCAACACTGGTCGGTGCAGAACTGGAAGTTGGGACGGAAGTTCCGTGTGAGCCGGTTTTGGCGACAGACCCGCTTTACATTCTTTACACATCCGGCACCACAGGCCAGCCCAAAGGTGTCGTCAGGGACAACGGCGGTCACATGGTAGCGCTAAAATGGTCGATGAAGGCGATCTATGACGTTGATCCCGGCCAGGTCTTCTGGGCAGCTTCAGATGTGGGCTGGGTGGTTGGCCATTCCTATATCGTCTATGCACCATTGCTCCATGGTTGCACGACAATCCTGTTTGAAGGAAAACCGGTAGGCACTCCGGATGCCGGAACCTTCTGGCGGGTGATTTCAGAGCATAATGTGGAAATTCTGTTTACCGCCCCAACCGCTTTCAGAGCAATCAAGGGCCAGGACCCAAATGGTGAGTTTATCGGCAAATACGATCTTTCCCATTTCCGCATCCTGTTTCTGGCAGGTGAAAGAGCTGATCCGGATACCATTCACTGGGCGGAAGAAAAACTTCAGGTTCCTGTCATAGATCACTGGTGGCAAACCGAAACAGGCTGGACGATTGCCGGCAACCCGATGGGACTTGGTCAATTACCGATCAAATATGGCTCTCCAACTGTTGCGATGCCTGGCTACCAGATGGAAGTGCTGAACGACGAAGGAGAACAATTACCTGCCGGAGAGCTCGGCAATATCGTTGTGAAACTTCCCCTGCCGCCAAGCTGTTTTCCGACCCTGTGGAATGCGGAAGCCCGTTTCCGGGAAGCGTATCTTGAAGAGTTCCCCGGCTACTATAAAACAGCCGATGCAGGCTATATCGACGAGGACGGCTACCTCTTCATCATGGCGCGTACCGATGACATCATCAATGTTGCCGGTCACCGCCTTTCAACAGGTGGCATGGAGGAAGTGGTTGCTTCTCACAAGGATGTTGCAGAATGTGCCGTGGTCGGCATTGCTGACGAAATGAAAGGACAGATTCCATGCGGATTCCTCGTTCTGAATGCTGGCTGCAACCGGGAACATGACGAGATCAAGCAGGAAGTCGTGGGGCTTGTCCGTGAGAAAATCGGCCCGGTTGCTGCGTTTAAAAGCGCGCTGGTAGTCAAACGGCTACCAAAGACCCGGTCAGGCAAGATCCTTCGTGGCACGATGCAGAAAATCGCTGACGGTATGGAATGGAAAATGCCGGCAACAATTGATGATCCTGCAATTCTGGATGAGATAACCGAGGTTCTTCAGGAACAAAAAGGCTAAGCATGCTTCTTGAAAACAAAGTTGCAATCGTGACAGGTGGTGCCCAGGGTATTGGATATGCGATTGCGGAACGCTTTTTGCGTGAAAAAGCAAATGTTGTCATTGCGGATATTGATGACAAAACCGGGGAAGCTGCTGAAACAGCACTGCGCAAAATCGGCACGGTCAAATACATTCATTGCAATGTGGCCGAACGCCTTGATGTACATAACCTGATTGCCGGCACCATTGATGAATTCGGCAAGATCGACATCCTGGTCAATAATGCTGGTGTCGTATCGAAGGTTGATTTTCTTGAAATCAGTGAAGAGGAATTTGACAGGGTTCTGGATATAAATCTGAAAGGCGCTTTCCTGTGCGCACAGGCATTCGCCAAACAACAGATTGAGCAGATAGAAAACGGAGAGAAACCGGGAACAATCATCAACATGTCTTCGGTCAATGCTGTCTTTGCAATTGCTGACCAGGTTCCCTATTCGATTTCCAAGGGTGGCCTCGGGCAGCTGACCAAAGTCGCCGCGCTATCCTTGGCAAAATATGGCATACGGGTAAATGCAATCGGTCCCGGTTCGATCATGACGCAGATACTGGAATCGGTCGCCAACAATCCGGAAGCAAAGGCAACAATACTCTCTCGAACACCGATGGGCAGGATCGGGGAACCATCTGAAATTGCATCAATTGCGTTGTTCCTTGCTTCTGATGAAGCAAGCTATGTTACCGGCCAGACGATTTATGCCGATGGCGGAAGGCTTGGGCTCAACTATGTCGTCAAGCCCGATGATTGAGTCGCCCTTGCTCAGTTTTGAGTGTTTTCATCACTGTCGGGTGAAGATTTCTGAAAGTTTGCAAAAACGTCATCAGCACTGATGGTCTCTTCCTCAACGGGAGCTGGCGGTGTCGTATCCATGGAAAAGTCCTGGGATACTTCAGTCGGCATAAGGGTTTCCTGACTACCATCCTCAACAACTGCATCTATTGGTTTCTGGGGTGCCCATTTCGCTGCCTTGCTGACTTCGGCATCAAGTGCAATCTGGGTACAAAGTCCCAGGGTTACCGGGTCCATGGGCTGAAGGTTCGCCGAATTCCAGTGCGTGCGTTCCTTGATCGCTTCAATCGTGTTTTTTGTGGTGCCAACCAGACGGATGATCTGCGAATCTTTCAATTCCGGATGGTTACGGACAAGCCACAGAATCGCATTCGGACGGTCCTGCCGTTTTGACAATGGCGTATAACGCGGACCTTTTTTCTTCAATTGGGGAACCGTGACTTTCGGGTCCGCCATTTTCAGTTTGTGATTTGGATCCTCCTGCGCTTTTTGAAGTTCATCACGGGTCAACTGACCGGTTGAAATCGGGTCCATTCCCTTGATGCCTTGCGCGTTTTCGCCATCCGCAATCGCCTTGACTTCAAGTGGATGCAAAACACAGAACGTGGCAATCTGGTCAAATGTCAGAGACGTATTGTCAACAAGCCATACAGCGGTCGCTTTCGGCATGAGTGGTGCGGCCATGGTAATCTCCTAAAAGTTACATTCTTCCCGTTTGCCTGCCCGGGTCTTGGGCGGCTCCCTCGCGGGAAAGAATTTGGAATTGTTCTGGAAGTGCAGCCGTTATAGCCTGCTCACAAGGGGCTTGCAACAATTACATTATGCACCAGGAGAACCAGATGGAAGAGGATGAACAGCGTAAAAAACAGGCAGCTTATTCGATTGGACAGGATTTATCCCAGCTCTCGGTTGATGAACTACAAGACATGGCGGAAATCCTGAAACAGGAAATTGCAAGACTCGAAGAGGCAAAAAACGCGAAGTCTGCCCACATTTCAGCAGCGGAGGCTTTGTTCAAGTCTTGAAGTTTATGATTTCTGTTAACCGTAAATTAAGGTTTATGCGGCATTAATTATCACATCCAGATTTTCTGGATCATCAAACCTTGCAGATCTACATCTGCCTAGTTTGACGCCTCCCTGTTAACTTTTCAGAGCCGTTCTTACGGCTCTTTTTTTTGCGCGCTGCTCTGCCGGCGTTGTGGATATTAACCTACTCAAGCTGCAAAACTTTACCTTGCCGTCATTCTGAATTAAGTTCCCGTCAAAATGTGGGGACAAGTACATTGACCAATACCGTTAATCTGGCTGAGAAATTCGCCAACTCGGGCAAATTCAAAATTCTGTTTCAGGACGGAATGAATCTGGTTGAAGAAAGCGCCACATATCTTGATGGCAGCGGGCGCGAGCATGCAAAGTCACTCAGCAGGACTGCAGCCATGCTCTATGGCTCAGAGTCCATGCGCCTCACAACCCGCCTTATGCAGCTTGCATCATGGCTTTTGCTTCAACGGGCGGCAAACGAAGGCGAAATGAGCCGGGACCAGTTGCTTGAAGAAAAAAGCAAAATCAAGCTCGGTGAAACCATGCATAAAACCGATCATCCATCCTGGAACGAACTCCCGCCTGAATTTGTGGAACTGGTTTCAAGATCGCTTACCCTGCAAAACCGTGTAATTACCCTTGATGCAGAACTGTACGGCTCTCAAACAACGACGAGCGAACAATCCTCCAAAAATCCGGTCGAACAGCAAATCGAGCTTTTATCGACCGCCCTGGGTGCAACCAAGCAATAAAAAAACCGGCCAGAGCCGGTTTTTTGATAATCCAGAAAATCCGGTATCAGATACCGAGACCTTCGTATTTCTTCTTGAACCTTGAAAGACGACCGCCACGGTCAATCAGTTGCTGGTTTCCACCCGTCCATGCAGGATGGGATGTAGGATCAATATCCAGGTTCATGGTATCGCCTTCAGAACCCCAAGTTGAGCGTGTTTCAAACTCGGTTCCATCGGTCATGACTACCTTGATTGTGTGGTAATCCGGATGCGTTTCTTTTTTCATCGTTCTGTCCTGTCTTGCCGCAAACGGATCATTTTGCCGCTGCAACGCAATCTAAACTTGATCTTTGTGCTGTAACAATAAATAAACCGCAGGCTTGCCTACGGCTTTCGTGGGCAGTCATATACATGACCGCTATGCACAAGACAAGAGCCTGCTTTTCCAATGGATAATAATTTCGATGGCGGATCCCGCATCAATTCCATCAGGCCGCTGACCCGGCTTCTTCCCTATGTAGCAAAATACCGCCTTCAGGTTTCACTTGCCATTTTCTTTCTGCTGCTGGCAGCCGCAACAACCCTGACTTTGCCGCTTGCAGTAAGACGGGTGATCGACAAAGGGTTCAGCGAAACAGACCCCGGTCTTGTCAATTCGTATTTCTCGGTCCTGTTGGTCATCGCAATGATACTCGCGCTTTCCAGCGCATGCCGGTATTATTTTGTGATTACGCTAGGCGAACGCATTGTCGCGGATTTGCGCAGGGATGTTTTTTCCAATGTTACAGTCCTCAGCGCAGAGTTCTTCGATACGGCCAAGACTGGCGAGATCATTTCAAGGCTGACCGCAGATACCACCCAGATCAAGTCTGCCATGGGCGCAACTGCATCACTTGCCTTGCGAAATACCCTTCTTGGCTCTGGCGCATTGGTTATGATGGTCTACACCTCACCGCGGTTGTCCCTGATCGTGATCGGAGCGATTCCACTCATCGTATTGCCAATCGTTGCATTTGGTCGTGCGGTCCGGAAACGGTCCCGCCGGGCACAGGACAAACTGGCCGAGGCAACTGCATACGCTTCAGAATCCATCAGCGCGGTACAAACCATGCAGGCGTTCGCAAACGAGAAATACGTGAAGACACGATTTGCAGACGCCGTAGACTTTGCATTCGATGCCGCAAGAGATGCCATCAAGACACGCGCCATGCTGACCGGCTTTGCAATTTTTCTCATTTTTGCAAGCGTGGTTGCCGTGCTCTGGATTGGGGCAACGGATGTACTAACAGGCGACATGTCGGCAGGAACCCTCAGCCAGTTTCTGCTTTACGCCGTTTTTGCAGCCGGCTCTCTGGGAGCCCTGTCTGAAGTCTGGGGCGAACTATCACAAGCGGCTGGTTCTGCTGAACGGTTGATCGAGTTGCTCACCACCAAAACGGCAGTTGCGGCGCCCAGCAATCCCAAGCAAATTGGTAAACCTGTCAAAGGCAATATTGCATTTGACGATGTAACGTTCAGTTATCCTACCAGAAAATCCGACGTAACGCTCAATGGCATGTCCCTTTCCATCAAACCCGGCGAAACCGTTGCAATTGTCGGTTCATCAGGAGCGGGAAAGAGCACGCTGTTTTCACTATTGCTGCGATTTTACGATCCGGATACAGGGTCCATCCAGATCGACAATATGGATATACGTGAGTTTGATCCTGAAGAGTTTCGCAAGCACATCGCCTTTGTTCCGCAGGAAACGGTTGTTTTTGCCTCAAGTGCGGCAGAAAATATAGCGTATGGCAGGCCGGATGCTTCCCGCGAAATGATTATTGAAGCTGCAAAAGCCGCAAACGCCCATGAGTTCGTTTCTCAACTCCCGGACGGCTATGATACAGAACTTGGCGAGCGCGGCGTCACCCTTTCTGGTGGCCAGCGCCAACGCCTTGCGATTGCGCGTGCCATTCTCAAAGACGCACCAATGCTGTTGCTGGATGAAGCAACCAGTGCTTTGGATGCAGAAAGCGAAAAACTGGTTCAGGATGCCTTGGAAAAACTCATGATGGGTCGTACAACGCTGATCATTGCCCATCGCCTTGCAACCGTACTAAAGGCAGATCGTATTG
>JBCCYR010000077.1:0-9350 GCA_039189355.1 Pseudomonadota bacterium | reverse complement strand
GGTGTTTCACTAAACTATGTCGAAGTTGGTTCTGGATCAGAGACCATTGTGTTCTCACACGGTTATCTGATGAGCCATCGAATGTACGATGAACAGATCGCGGCACTCAGCTCATCGGCCAGGGTGATTGCATTTGATCATCGTTGCCATGGTGCTAGCGAGAGCGTTCGCACAAAGTTCGGAATGTATGATCTGGTTGATGATACGGCTGCGCTTATCAGAGAAACCTGCGAGGGTCCGGTGCATTTTGTTGGCATGTCCACAGGTGGTTTTGTCGGTATGCGGCTAACCCTGCGTCAACCCGAGTTGATCAAGAGCTTGGTGCTGATCGATACCTCCGCAGACCATGAGAGCCCCGAAGCTTTGCGTGGAAATAAGGTCTTGTTGGTTATTCTAGGACTTTTTGGTTTTCGTCCAGTTATCAATAAAGCAATGTCCATCCTGATGGGTGCGCCATTCCTCAACGATCCAAACCGGAAGGATCAGGTGCAATTCTGGAAATCCTATATCATGTCGCTTGACAGGCAAGCGATCCGTCAGTTCGGATATGCGATCTTCAGCCGAGATTCCGTTCTAGACGATCTCAAGCGGGCTAATGATTTTGTTCCTACACAAATTATCGTGGGAGAGCTTGATCAACCCACACCTATGCGCAACTCAACTGATATGCTTAACGCCATTTCAGGCTCAGAGCTGACTATAGTACCCAATGCAGGTCATACGTCACCGGTAGAAGAACCGCAGATTGTAACTGACGCATTGCACGAGTTTTACGAAAGAATTGATGCGTTTACCCAAGACCAGTAAAGATGGCCATCAGCGAGGGGCTTTGTCGTTTAGTATTCACAGTCATCTGAACGGCAGCTATGCGGACAAAGTTACATACCCCAGTGAAATACTTGTTCTGTCTGCGACATTGGTATTGGCTAGAGGTTTCGAGGAGTAATTAGTGGTTTAGAGTGTCCATCTCAATAATTCACTGCCTAAATTCATGCTCTTCCATCGTAATAATGCCAAGTACATCATTGGTCAGGAAACCATAGGGCCGCGGACAGATCGTATTAGGAATAATCTCCACGTCGTAATCGCAGGTTTAACTGAAATAGGAGGATTTGTGTCATACAGTGGCGATATCAGATCATAAATTCTGGCCCGTTTCTTGCAATTTTCAGGCATATAACATTCAGTAGAAAACTTTTAAAATGATCCGATTTCAAAACCTGTATGCTAAATCCGGAGGTGTAATGCGTTACTTCACCTCTTCCGGTATTGTTATCGGCTCACGCGCGGCAGGCGTGTTGATTGGTTTTGCAACGCAACTGTTGCTGGCAAGAATTTTGCCGGTAACAGAGTTGGGCATCTATTTTACTGTGATGAGCCTTGCAGCGGTTTTGTCCGTATTCTGCACTGTCGGCTATCCGATGATAATGCCAAGATTTGTTGCGAAAGCAGCGAAAACGAAAGACTATGTCAAATTCAGCGCATTTCTCGCGAAAGCCAGAACCGACTGGATTGGTATGAGTTTCATTCTTGTGCTTTTAGGGGGCGGGCTGGCGGCTTTCTGGCCTGCGCTCGATTTTAATCTGCGTGCAAGCTTGATTGCAGGTATTTTAACGGCCCCGTTTCTGGCGTCTCTGAGGTTGAATGGTTCACTGGCCAATGCGTTGCGCCGCTTTGCCCTCGGTTTTGTGCCTGATCTACTCATCCGTCCGGCAGTATTTTCCCTTTTGATTATTGTTTTCTGGTATCTGATGTCGGGCATTGATGTAATTTCAATCCTGCTCATTCACCTTGCAGTAGCTTCGGTTCTGGCAGCGTGGCAATACTTCAGGATTCGAAGACCATTTGGTTATTCACAGGACCAGGACGATTACCACATGCCTGGTGGCAACTGCCCGGAAGGGGTACGCAGTCAGGCTGCATTCATGTTGATTGCAATGCTGTTTGTAGCGGTCATCGCGGATGTCGGAATCCTTTCAGCTTCCGTTATGCTCAGCAATAAAGAGCTCGCAATTTTTGCAATCTGCCTGAAGATTTCAACCATTTGTGGTTTTGCGGTTTATGCGGTTCAGCAGATATCCGTGCGTGATGCGGCTGATGCCATTCTTGATTCAGAAGCAGGTTCCCTGAAAAGCGTCTTGCTACGGACCAATCTGACAAGCCTGTTCATAGCATTAACGGCATTTTTCTTCATTTACCTGTTCGGTGAAGAAATACTGACATTCTTTGGTCCGCAATTTGCGGTGGGTTATCAGTGTCTGCTGATACTTATGACGGTAAATATTTTCACTGCACTCGCCGGACCCACAATGCAGATTATTGGGATTATCGGTGAAGAGAAGTCTTCAAGTCTGGTCTTTCTAAGTGCAATGATTTTGCTGTTTCTGTTGAACTTGCTGCTAACGCCTGAATACGGCCTTATAGGTGCGGGGTTGGCGTTCATGCTTACGATGATGGTCTGGCCTTTTATGCTGGGTTATATAATAAGTAAAAAAACCGGTATTCATCCGGCTAATTTCATTGCTGGCTCGTGAACTGGCACACTTCTTGCTTCGTTGAAGTGTGTGTTTGTTTAGCTAAGTTAGGCAGTAAAATGGCATTTAAGAGAAATCTGGAAAACGAAAAGCAGCGCCTGGAAAACGAAAGCTTCATGCATCTTGTTGATGTGCTTTCAGATGAGTTTGTTGCGAGCCTACGTAAATGTGGTGAAGACATCAGGCGGAACAAAATGCCGGAGGTGGAAGCATGGCATATTCCGGGCAAGAAGCGGCAATATCTGTTTGATTTTCCGAGTACTGACTTCCTGAAAGAGTTTTGCAAAGGCATTGGACAGATAACCGGATATGATCCTGAAAAAATTACTGTCGGAGAACGCCATATCAAGGTTTATCTGGAAGAAGCTCCAGAATATCCTGCACCTCACATGGACAGAAAGGCTGCGGAGTTCACGATTGGCTTCCCAATCCACATATCAGAAGGTTCGCGTGTCTGCTTTTTCCCGCATCTGAGCAGGGAAGAAAACTGCGGCCAGAGAGCTATTTACGCTGATGTACCACCATCGACAAACATGAAAGAATACTACAATGATGAGCGTATTCACCAGTTTGAAGGTAAAATTGGTGACATGTTCATCTTCCACGGTTCCACGATCTTCCATGAGCGCATCAGGTCTGCGGGTTCCATGATCCTGTACATCAAGATCAATGCTTCTGGGCAGGACCCTCTTGGTGAACATGCAAGTATGCTGGAGCGGTTTAAAACCGCCAAGCAAAAGCCCGGGTTTGCGGAAGCTGTATAAAAGTTCTGCACAAAACTACTGGTCTTTTGCAAGTGGTTTTGTGGTTCCACTCCATCAGCGCGTCAGGACACCAAAAGGATGTTTTTTTATTTATCCAAACTGTTCTGGATTTTGATTCAGCCGGATAACCTTATTGCGATGTCACTGGCTGGAGCTGTGATCTTTGCATGGCTGGGATGGCGCAAAACAGGCTTTGTGCTAACTGGGACGAGTGCGGTCATGTATCTGGTTTTCGTTACCTTTGCTGCAGGGCAGTATCTCATCGCGCCATTGGAAAACAGGTTTCCGGCAAATCCCGATCTATCCACGCCACCCGATGGTATCATCCTTTTAAGTGGCCCGATTGACAGCCGTTTAACCGAGGCACGGGGGCAGGTTTCGTTTCAGGAAGGGGCAGAACGATATATCGAGTTCATTGGTTTGTTAAACAGGTATCCGGATGCCGTTGGTATTGTTTCCGGCGGCAATCCGTCCGTCATCAACAAGGGGCAGGGGCAGGCGGAGTTAGCGAAGCTCATTTTCAGGGGACTGGGGTTTGACAGTAGCCGGATCATTTTTGAAACAAACAGCAGAAATACCTTTGAAAACGCTGTAAACACCCGTGAGCTTATCAAACCGGAAACAGACGAGAAATGGGTTGTCGTAACCTCTGCCTATCACATGCCACGTGCTATCGGCACCTTCAGACACATCGGTTGGGAAGTAATGCCTTATCCGGTTGATTACCGTAGCGAAGGTGAGAAGAGCAACCGCTTCTTTACAATGGGGGGAGGTGAGGCATTAAGCGTTGCCAATCTCGCGATAAAGGAATGGATAGGACTAATCGCATATTACATTTCCGGTCGCTCAACCAAGCTTTTCCCGGCGGCGAAGAACAAGCTCTGACTCCAAGAAAACTAAAGGCATAAACCGACTTCGTCCGCGACCTTCAACAGTTCTGACCAGGTGGCTGCTGCTATCTCTATTCCACTTTTTGAGTTATGGCGCAGATTTTCCCAACGGACTTCGCCCGGCAACCGGACATGTCCGCTGGATGGTGCAGATGCCTTGAGAATTCCCACCAGGGTTTCAATACGTGAATAATAGTCAGGTAATGACATCAAGCATTTAATGTCTATTGCTATCACACAGTGACCGCTATCATTGATTTCATCAAAATTTGAGTATGTGGACTTGACTGTATGGGAGAAACCGGAACCGGACAAAACCCCGGCCATGATTTCGACCAGCAGGGCAATGCCATAACCTTTTGCGCCACCAAACGGCAGAAGGGCCCCTGCTTCAAGGTCTGAAGGGTCGGTAAGCGGCTTGCCATCGGGGTATGTTGCCAAACCTTCAGGAAGTTGCTCGCCATTGTCCCTGTACTGTCGCACCGTGGAGCCGGCCAGTGATGAGGTTGCAAAATCAACCATCAGGTGATCTCCGCTTGCGCGCGGTGCACCAAAAGCGAAAGGATTGGTTCCGAACACAGACGAGGCACCGCCGAAGGCTGCCACTTTTGGGAATGAATTGCTCAACGCAAGGGAGATCATCCCGGCATCAGCAGCAAGTTTGACGAAATACGCTCCGGTTCCGTACCAGTTGGACCGCTTGATGGTAACGATGCCAATCCCTGTATCCGAGGCCAGTTCAATGGCTTTTTCCATCCCGGCCTTGCCGGCGAAATGACCAAAGGCATTATCGGCATCCATGCATGCAGCGCTTTCTGAAACCTGTTGCAGTTCGAGAGTTGCAGATGGATTCAGCAAGCCAAACTTCAAACGTTCAACATGAATGGGAATTCGCATGACTCCGAAATTTCGTCGTCCGACAAGTTCACTCCAGACCATGTTTTGAACAACAGCATCGCATTGTACCTTGCTGACACTATGCGCCGTGAAAATGGTCCTCGCCATTTCCGCAACTTGTGCTTCTGAAAGTACCTGTTGGCCCATTTTGCTATCCGAAGGTTTTCACAATGCGTGCCGTGATTGCACTTATTGTCGGATAAAGGTCGTTGGCATCGTGCAAAGGGGAGACCTGCTTGAAGGGCGACAGGCTTGCAAGCCATTGTCGCATTGTGAGTTTCCCAGCACGTCGCAGTTCCAGGAATGCAAGCGTGTCCCTTAATCCGTACCAATAGGTGAGATCCTGCTGGTAACTTGAAAATGTTGGAGAGATCTGGCCTGTAGCTACGCAGTAATAAATAAGATCGATTGGAGCGCCGCTGCGGACAATCAGTTCCTGTGCTGCGGTAAAACGGGTGTTCGCCTCAATCACCTTTAACTGATTATCCCGGTAATCCCGCTTGAATTCTATATTCCCGAAGCCGGTGAACCCGATTCCAGAAAAGAATGCTTCACCTGCAGCAGCAGTCTCCGGCAACCATTCTGTTGCGTGATAACAGGCCAGTCCACGGTTTGCCGGGTACCTTCGAATAACCTTTTTAGTATATTTGAAATGGCTTTTGTTCCGGTCATCGATATAGGTGTAAAAACTGCTGAGTTCGGAATCCGGTCCCGGTATCATCTCGACCGCCATGATTTCCAGATTGTTTTCCCAGCAAAGTCTTATTTTGGATACCAGTTCATCAACATCATCTTGAACAATGAAAAGCTTGCATCCCATTACCGGTATAAACTTGTGGGAATGTATTGGCTTTACCATGACAGGAAACCTGACTTGCGTCACCAATTGCTGCAGGTCTTCTTCTGTCTCAACATTCCAGTATTCGGGTGCGGCTACATTGGTTTTCCGGGCCAGGTCAAGCGTCTTGCGTTTGTCCAGTAATGCGAACTGCAATTGCGGTTTGTGATGCCCCATGATGAACGAGTTGGAGAGTTCTGCATGATTTGCGGCCAGAAATTCCAGAGCTGTATCGCTGCCAGCAATCAACAGACTTCCATGCAGGTGCAAATTGCGTCCTTCAAGCAGCAAATCAGCCCAGTATTGCGAATGCGGTATGTGTTTCGGTATGTGAAATTTTTCAGAGCAGTATCTGGAGTTCATGCCCCAGCAATCCCGGGGACCGCTTATTTTGACTGTTATTCCCAATCTTCCAAAACTTCTGGCAAGAGAGAGGCTGTTTTCCCGTCCGCCAAGAATAAGTACAGGAATCGAACTGTCCATTGCATCGACTGAAAAAACGCCTTTATGGAGGTATGGCTGGGCTTTTTCAAACATTGCAGGTTTCTTTTTCCAAACTGACATTGTTCCGCTTTGGTACGCGCTTCGCAACTTGTTTCTTTACCGCAACGGGTGTCAGTTTCATGGTGCCGATCTCATTCTTGAACATGAAATCAAGAATCGTGCATGCAACATTTCTACATTGTCCGGGATCAGAAATCAGATAATGGTGGTGTAGGCCTGGTGTGGTGTTAACCTCTCCAACGACGCAGTTTGAAGGTTCAAACTGTCCTGAAATGTCATGACAGTACAAGTCAATTCCTGCCAGTCTGATGGAGAGTGCACTGGCGATTTTCCCACATTCCAGATTGATCTGCTCGCTGATCCTGGATGTGACATTCACATTCTGGCTTGAATTGTTCTGGTTGATTGCCCGCTTGACCTGAACAATCTCTGCGTCAGCAGGAATATCTGACAATTTTCTGTCTTGCTCAAGAAGCCAGTTTTTCGAGTCGCGATCAATATTTAGCGGGCTCAGCGCTATTACGTCAGAACCGGAAGTACGGCGTTTGTTTTCCTGTTTGATCAGGTTCCTGATGCTTGTTTTTCCGTCACCAATAACACTTGGTGGATCTCTGCGCACGGCATCCAGTAATTTGCCATCAAGATACAGCAGCCTGAAGCAGGGTTGGTCAAGCTGCGCTTCAGCAATCAATTGTGGGCCGCTGCGGGCCGCAAATTTTGCAGATGAGATCAACTTGTCCCGGTTGGTTATTCCTGTAGTGACACCGCGCCCGCCACCGGTTCCGCATTTTGGTTTTACGACAATGTTTCCGGACCGGGACAGCAGTTTTTCAGCAGCCGTAAAATCGGAAAGTGAGAATTCACAACTCTCCGGAACAGGGGCGCCGAGTTCCTTCAATAGCTCCAGGGTGACGGCCTTGTTGCCCATTACTTCGAGCACAAGATGACTGTCCAGCATCAAGAGATAGTCCTGCGCGTAAGTGGTAAGACCGTCCCGGGTGAGCCGGATGAACCCGTGTTGTGTTTCCCGATGGTCCGCACCTATGGCAACTGCTGTATCCCGCCAAAGTTCGCGGTAATAATCGCGCCTTATCTTGCGGTATTGCAGGATACTCGCTACCGTCGGCAGGTCCGCGTAAAGCCGGGCCCGGTGCCATGCTGATCTCAATTCGCTGCCGAGGCTTTTTACTAATGCCATGTCGGGTAAATCCCTTGTCTGCCTATTCGAAAAGACAACTGTCCTGTTTTAACTGACGATCGACCCAGTCGTTCGAAAACACGCCGTTTTTTACGTTTTCGACGTAAGCATCAAGTGTAGGCTTCTGGGTCTTGAGATGTTCAATCGTATCTTCAACGAATTCGTTTCTCACCACAACAATGCCACTCTCATCTGCGCAGATTGCGTCGCCGGGATTGACTACAATCCCGCCGCAACTGACGGAATATCCCAGTTCGCCTGGTCCGCGGTGCAGCGGTCCGAATGAAGTTATACCACGGGCATACATGGGAAGACCGATTTCCTGAAGACCGGGAAGATCACGTACGAGGCCATCCACAATGAAACCGGCAATTTTCTTGTGTTTTGCCTTGTTACCGATCATGTCGCCGACAACCGCATTTTGTGCAATGCCGGAGGTGTCAATGACAATGACATCACCAGGCCGGGCGACATCAAGAGCCTTGTGTACCATCAGGTTGTCACCCGGGAAAACCTTCACAGTTATCGCCGGTCCATAAAGGGGTGACGAGTTGACCACATTGCGGATTTTAGGGTTCATTGTGAACATACGGTTGAGCGCATCCGAAATATCCGTTGTTTCAAAGCCCTTAAGTTGTTCAAATTGTTGCGGCGAAACGCGCGGGAAATCAGAGTTTACCCGGAAACCCGGTCCGCCACGCACTTCAGAGGATGCTGGCCTTGCCTTCATGGGTTCATGCTCCGAAAGAAGACCGGTAAGTGCCTTGAGAGCGGTTGCAGGGTTGTCAAAACGTCGCAGGGAAGTTTCGAGCGCCTTCAGAGCTTCGTGCTGCTCTCCAGGAAAACCTTGTCCAGCTTGCTGCCTGTCAGTATGAATGTCGCCCTTTGTCATGAACTACTCCCACCATGGTGGAGTATCCCACCGCAATTTTCGCCGAGTTCATCTTATTTGGGGCTGGTTAAGGCTTCGATAAAAAGCGAGGTTAACAGACGTTCCTAAGACGACTAATTTCTTATTTTTATTATAATTTCGCTGATCTGTGCTTAAACGACTGAGCTGACCCGGACGAATCGCCTGCTTTCAATAATTCTGGTGCGATTTTTTTCAAGTTAGGCTGCTCACATGCAGTGGAGGCCTTGCCTTCCTAACCTCATATATGAGCATTCTTTTTTCTTCTGCTCCAAGTTCAGATTGCAAAATCTCTGAAATTAAATCGTTTACAGTCGTAGCCATGTTTCAGTTTCCTTGTACTTAGAATTTATGTACAGGGTAAATTCTGCTGAAACTGAGTTCATCATCCAAACGGGTGAATAAGACCGTGAAAGAAACAAGTCTGTATGTTTATTGAGTGTGATGTACGACTCTGACCTTGATGTGGAGAAAATAATATCTCCTCAGCGACAATCCTAAATTGGTAATTTGGGCTCAAAGCTGACATCCCATATATTCGTTGATAAAAGCAGTTAGTAAGGTACCAACCGGAGCTGATGTGTGATTTTGTTTCTTGCATTAGGAATTTGTAGTATTGCATTCCTCATAATCTCGATTTGGATAGCTTACAGAACCAGAGCAATCATTTCGTTGCTGATAATACTTTCAATTTGCATCGTATTTCCCGTTGCCTGGGTCTTTATGGATTGCGCAGCAAATTCCATCTTGGAAAGCTGTGTTTGGGGAAAAGCTTTCATTCCTTTATACGTAGGACTTTCATTGATTGTTGGCTC
>JBCCYR010000076.1:0-9390 GCA_039189355.1 Pseudomonadota bacterium | reverse complement strand
CCCTGTGCGAATGACTTTTTCAGCGTACCATCCCTATGATTTCATATGTTTTTTCCAAAATGGGAGTCGTGATTTCGCGTTCCAGCAACTTTGTAACTGATGATTTCAGGCAGGTTTGCCCAGTTGTTACGCCATGTGAAGACGGTACCAGGCTGAGGTGCTGCATAAGTCGCAATGGCATTCTTGTTCAGCGTTTTGTTTTCATCGGTTCCCGGGTTTATGGATGCCGTTGTTTCTAGGCTTGGGCTACCTGCTTCTCCCTTGTCGATTGAAGCAGTCTGTTCGGTAGCGTCCGAGTTCACCTCGTTGCCGGCCGAAACCAGCCCACCAGTCTTGGTTGACTGACAACCGGCAGCCAAAAGTGCAACCGTGAACGGCAAAATATAATGGATACGCATCGCTACCCCCCAAATTCATCCCAAAGAGTAGTTCGGTAATCTTAATTTTGTACTGGAAGAATTGGTTAACCGATGGTGAACGCTCGCGTGAATCAAACGTACTTGTTCAGGGCATACCCGTCAAAAATTATCCACCAGCAAGCCGGGGAAGCAGGTAAATCTCCGCATCTTCAGGCAGTTCCTTGGACCACGTATCCCGATAGATAACCCCGTCTATGGAAACCGCAATACCGCGATCCATCAACGGCTTGATCGCCGGATACTCTTCCTCAAGCTTGGCGAACAACTCGCGGATATCGCTGGCTTCAATGTCGAGACTGGTTTTGCCTCCAACCGCAGCACTCAGCGAGCCCCAGAGCGAGACTGAAGCCATTACTCAGTCTCGGCATCCAGTGCCGCCAGAATGCGTGGTGGTGACATCGGAATATGCGTCATCCGTACACCAGCAGCATTTGACACCGCATTGGCAATTGCTGCCAGCGGAGGCACGATTGATGTCTCGCCTACCCCACGCACACCGTAAGGATGGTTGGGATTCGGAATTTCCAGAATCTGTGTATCAATCATGGGCAAGTCAGAACAAACCGGAATACGGTAATCGAGGAAGCCCGGGTTCTGCAGGCGACCATCCTCACCGTAAATGTACTCCTCATTCAGAGCCCATCCAATGCCTTGGGCAGCCCCTCCCTGATATTGTCCTTCAACATAGGTCGGGTGCACTGCTTTCCCTGCATCCTGCACGACCGTATAACGCAAAACCCTGGTAGCTCCGGTTTCAGGGTCCACTTCAACGTCACAAATATGGGTAGCGAATGAAACGCCCGCTCCGTCAGCTACAAGTTCACTGTGCCCGGCAATCGGCCCGCCTGTATTTCCGGCTGCTGCAGCAATCTCCTTTAGAGAAAGCTTCGGCAGGTTGCCGTACTTCTTGTCTTTGGTGACAGCATGACCATCCTCCCAAAATACATCTTCAAGAGGAATGTCCCACGTCTTGGCGGCGCGCTCCCGCAGAACCTTGATTGCATTGCGGGCGGCAGAAATCGTGGCAATGGAAGATGAGAACGTACCGCGGCTTCCATCGGTCATGTCATTGTATCCAAGCGTGGAAGTATCTGCGACAACCGCCTTCACCTGCTCGTAAGGAATACCGAGTTCCTCGGCTGCAACAAGTGAAAGGGATGCACGCGACCCACCGACATCAATGGTTCCAACTGCAATCGTAACCGTACCGTCGGCGCCAATATTCAGATCGGAACAGGTTTGTCCGCCAAAGTTGAACCAGAAGCCACACGCCATCCCGCGCCCCTGGTTTTTGCCAAGCGTTGCTTTCATGTGTGGATGCTGCTCGACTGCTTCGAGTGTCGGACCAATGCCGATCGGGCCATACACAGGCCCGTAAGATGCTTTTGATCCTTCTTTGGCAGCGTTCTTGATGCGGAACTTGACGGAATCCATACCTATTTTCGCGACAAGTTCATCAATCGCACTTTCAACTGCAAACGCGGCCATCGGCGCAGATGGCGCCCGATACGCGGCTGTTTTTGGCCGGTTGACGAGCACTTCATATCCAACCGACTTGACGTTCTTGAAATCATAACAGGCAAACGAAGTCATCGCACCAAGTTCAGCCCACATGCCTGTGTAAGGCCCGCAGGAATAACGCAACTCGGCGTGAGCTGCCGTAATGGTTCCATCCTTTTTGGCGCCGATCTTTACATCAATCGAAGTTGCACTCGCAGGGCCGGATGCACGGAATACTTCTTCACGGGACATGACCAGTTTAACGGGACGGCCAGCCTTTCGTGACAGGGCAAGTGCCACCGGTTCGCTCCACACATGCGTCTTGCCACCGAAACCGCCACCGATTTCAGAAGAAGTTACGCGAAGTTTGGAAACATCCATACCAAGAAGATCAGCACAATTTTGCCGGTACACAAAGTGTCCCTGCGTGCAAACCCAAAGCTCCGCAGTTCCGTCTGAATTGACACTCGCAACACAGGCATGGGGCTCGATATAGCCCTGATGCGTCTGTTCGGTTTTATAGGTGCGCTCAACAACGAAATCGGCTTCCTCAAAACCCTTTTCGACATCACCGTGTCCATACTCGGTACGGTTTGCAATGTTGGATGCTTTCTCAGGCTTTGGCTCAACCCCGCCGGTAAACATGTTTTCCTGTATGAGCGGCGCTTTTGGACCAACCGCCTCGTCTACATCTGTCACATGCGGCAGCACCTTGTAATCGATCCTGATCAGTTTCAGTGCTTCCTTCGCAGTGCGGGCATCAATTGCAGCAACGGCAGCAACCGCATGACCATCATACTTGGCCTTTTCCCGCGCCATGCAATTGTCGAGAATATCATAGAGTTCGCCATCCCCATCAGTCAGGTCCGGCATGTCTGCAGCCGTAACCACTGCCTTCACACCTTTGAGTTTTTCCGCCTTCGAAGCATCTATCTTCTTGATTTTTGCATGTGCATGCGGACTGCGAAGGATCATGCCTACCAGTTGTCCGGGCATGTTGAAATCAGCACCATAACGTGCACGACCTGTTACCTTGTCGACACCATCTGGGCGCAACGGGCGGGTACCGACAGAGTTGAATTTCCGGCTTTCGTAATTTGCATCAAAGCCCATTTCTATTCTCCTCTCATTTCACGTGCAGCATCCTGAACAGCGCGAACAATCTTGTCATATCCGGTACAACGGCAGAGGTTGCCTGCGAGTCCAAAGCGGATTTCCTCTTCCGTCGGATTTGGGTTTCTTTCAAGCAGGTCCTTCGAAGCAATCAGGAATCCCGGCGTACATACACCGCACTGCAATGCTGCATGTTCAATGAACTTGCGTTGCAACGGATGAAGTTCTTCACCATTCGCCATGCCCTCAATGGTCTGTATGTCACTGCCTTGCGCTTCCGCGCCAAGAACGAGACAAGAACAGACAAGACGATCGTCAACAATGACACTGCAGGCACCGCAATCGCCAGTGCCGCAACCTTCTTTTGCGCCAGTCAGTCCAAGACGGTCACGCAAGACATCAAGCAGTGTTTCCTGCCCCTGACACAGAAATTCAACATCATCACCATTAATCGTGGTGGAAACGGGTATCCCTGACATTATTTACCTCCTGCCCTTTCGTAGGCAATTCTGGCTGCTCTTTTGGCCAACACGCCAGATACTTTTTTCCTGAAATCTATGGTTCCGCGTTTGTCATTTATCGGCTGGCAGGCTGCGGAACACGCTTCTGCAAGTTTCTCCAGCGCAGCATCTTCAAGCTTCGTGCCAATGATGGCATTTGCTGCCTTCTTGACCAGCAAAACAGTAGGGGCCACAGCACCAAGCGCTACACGTGCAGACTTTACAATGCCTTTTCCGTCCAGCGTCAGGCTAACACCCGCACTGACGACCGCAATGTCCATTTCCGTGCGTGGAATAAACCGCAGATATGCGTCACCTGATTTAGACGGGCGTTTTTCAAGCTTTATCGCCTCGATGATTTCACCCTTACCGAGCAAAGTTTTGCCCGGCGCCGTCACGACCTTTTCAACTGAAACCGTACGTTTCCCTGAAGGTCCGGCAATAACAGCTTTCGCACCCGCTGCAGCCAGTGCCGGAACGCTGTCGGCAGCCGGCGATGCATTGCACAGATTACCAATGATCGTGCAGCGGCCCTGTATCTGCTTTGATCCGATAAGGTTTGCCGCTTCCACAACACCCGGCCATGCCTTAGCCAATGCCTTGGATTCACCCATTGCCGCACACGGCACGGACGCGCCAACTGTGAACCCTTTATCGGTTTTCTTGATCTCATCAAGACCCTTGATGGACTTGATATCAACCACCAGGTCCGGCTCAACAAAGCCGCTCTTCATCCGCACAAGCAGATCGCTGCCGCCAGCAAGCACAAAGGCCTTGCCTTTCGCCTTTGCCATTAATCCGACAGCATCCTTCATCGTGTTCGGGCGTTCGTATTGCATCCTCTATGTCCTGCCTTTTCCAGTCTTTCCTGAACTATGCCTTTCAATGATTTCGCGGGCAACATTTTTTCCACTCAAATACGCACCGTGAACTGTGGCAAATGCATCCTGCATTGTTGCTTCCCCTGCAAAAAACAACCGATCATCAACCGGTTCTGCCAAAACTGATCGCGCATCTGCACATCCCGGAGAGGCGTAACTGTAAGAACCGATTGTCGCGGGGTTGTTTCGCCATGCGGTTTCAGTGGTGCGAATGACATGCTTTGTCACGTCATTACCAAAAAGTTCCCGCAAGCCTTCAAGACAAAACGATTGCGCGGCTCCCTCACCTTCCTGTTCCAGAAGATCGGCAAAACTGCCTGCAACAAAGCCAACCGCAAGGTTTGTATTGAAAAAGCCAAACAGCAATGTGCAAAACGCATTACCGTCACTGTGATAATCCGCCATATAGCCCTCATGGACTTCCTTCCAGTGAGGGTCGAATTCGATACCAATCTTGTTCAGCAATCCATTGGGCAACTGCCCAATTGCAGTCCGTTTTTGATCAGGCAAGACTGGATTGAACATGATTGTTTCTGCAGAAAGAACGCCTGTGGATACCGTCACTACCAGATAATCAGCCTTAACTGTGCCATCAGGCGTTACTGCCTGAACATCATTGCCGGAATAATCAATTTTTGAAACCGGGCAATTCAACTTCACAGGCACATCAGCATGGAGGGATTTGACAAAAGCACCAAGCCCGCCGGACACAAGCCAGTCTCCTTCTGCATCCCCATATCTGGCTGAATCCGTGGCAGAAGTGACTTCTGCGTCGCCGCCTAGCATCTGTGCAACAAAATGTCTGGCTGTATCTTTCCATGGAGAGCGTGGAAGCAAATCCTCGATCACGTCCGAGGTGTCATCCTTTGAAGCTTCATGAACGGCTTCCCACATGGAATCCTGATAGGAAACATACGCGGACACCTCCTGCTCATTCAGCTTTCTACCATTTGAAATCACTTGCTCCCAGCGCCATGGTTTTTTGTGCAACCTAACGCCTGCATCATTGGCAAGCTGCGCAAGCGGGTTGATTTCGGCTGAATGCAGCCATGAACCACCCCGGTCAAATGGCGTATCGAAAACAGAAGTATCCGTTACGCATCTGCCACCAACGTGACCCTGCGCTTCCAAAACGACAACCTCAAGACCCGCATGCATGAGCGATTTTGCAGCCGACAGACCAGCTGTCCCAGCTCCCACCACGATAACATCAGGATTGTTTGGCAGTGTACTCACGTTCACTCAGCCCTGAATTCAAAGTCAGACTGCAAAAGAAGGTCGATGCCTTCATGCTCCGCCAGCTTGAACGGGTCTTCATGATCAAACTTGCTGCATCTTCGGCAGATTTCCAGCATCTCAAGCGAAAGCCTTCCCTGCTTGTAAAAATACATCGCAGCTGAGTACCGCGCAGCACCTGATCCTTTAATGCCCACATCACAAAAGAGCATTCCCTTTTGCTTATCAAACTCTTGGCAAGCAGATAACGATACGTTCATTGGGCAACACTTGCATCCAGTGAACTGTTTATCATTTGCAGATCATCTTCATTCGGCGCCTGCTCCATATTGTAAACCGGCAAGACCTTGCGCAGGTGATCGTGATGAGTCCGAACACCGTATTCTAGATCAGACAGGTAAAATCCTTCAAAGGACGTAGATGCCATGGACTCGTTCGACCAGATTGTCAGCTGTATGTCTTCTTCCACAGTCTCGCGGTCTATCCGGCTCGCCAGATAACGGGCCGCGCGTTGCTGTCTGTCTTCTTCCGCATGACGATAAGTTCCGCTACGCAGGAGAGACCGGTTGGTTGACAAAGGAAACTCCTGATAGAAGAGTGCCGTTTCCGGTGTCATGGCAATGACCGCATTGGGAAAAATACCGTAATAGACCCATGCCTGATGCAAAGTCTCCGGCAGATAGTCTTGCGGCTTTGACATCTTAGTATAGTTGCGAACCGCCCAACGTCTACCGCCAGACCGGTTGAATTCCGCATAGGAGCGGGAAACCCCGCTGACATACGGCTCGTCAAAATAGCTGGCTCCGTAAAGATCCTGAAGTGCCGGATGGGCCATCGCAACATGATATCCTTCATTGTCGACATCGCGGACCGACTTCCAGTTTACCGGTGTTTCTTCGGTCCAGATGTCTTCAACCGGGACCTTGTCAGCCATCTGGTATGCGGCAGCTTCTTCGGCAAAGGGGCTCAACAGTTCTTTGACGCTGGGCTGTGGCCCATCCCGGAAACGCAGGAAAATGAAGCCGTTCCAGATTTCACATTCAACCGGACGTAAACCGAATTCGTTCTTGTCGAGATCGGGAAACGAGTCAGGGCGGGCCGCTCCCCTCAAGGTTCCGTCAAGGTTGTAAACCCAACCGTGAAAGGGGCAAACAAGCGCATTCCGGCAATGGCCTTTTTCATCCGCCACAACCCGGGAACCGCGATGTCTGCAGATGTTGTGAAACGCCCTGATTTCACCATTGGAGTCACGTACGATGATCGCGCGTTCACCACAAAGATCGAACGTATGATAATTGCCCGGTTCAGGCACATCCGACACATGGCAGGCAATTTGCCAATGGGTTTTGAAAAGCTCTTCTTTTTCGAGAGTCAGCAAGGCTTCACTGTGATAACACCAGCCAGGCAATCCTCTGCGGTCCCACTCTGCTGGAACTTCTACATCTCTGATATCGTTTCTCATCACTTTAATCCGCTACGTTGCAAAGTAATCTGCATTCAAAGTTTTGTATCTGGTCCGGGCTGTAATGTATCCATCATGCGCTCCCAAAGGCCGGAAGAGCAATCTTTCACTTTCAAAAATAAGAAATTCTGATTTGTAATAGCACATACTATCAATCCTCGTCCTGCCAGCAGGTGAAAACCTGGTTCGTGATCGCCTTGTTAATGGTCTCATGTGATTCCAGATGTGCGGGGTGCGCATTGCCCGTTGCCATATATCTGTATGCTTCATCGAGTTGGTCGCGATCGCGGAATGTCATGATGGCATAATATTCTGGTGCGTCTTCTTCATCGGTATCCATCGGCGTATTGTGAACGCGCGCGCATATCTTTCCTGCAGTTTCGGCAAGACCTACCGACTTTATATGCTCGAAAAAGCGAGCATAGCTTTTCTGAAAGGATTGAAAATCCGTTTCTGGTTTCAAGTCAAACCTGCTGAGCATGTAGATCATTGGTATCTTCCCAAACCAGTGCTTGTCATACGCGCAGTTACCCTATCGCAGTTATGCTGCAATAAAATTTCCGTATCGGAGCTTTCGTATGCCACGAACATACTGTTCCCTAAAGCTCACTGCATGCTGGTGGTTGTCGATACACCGACAGTAAATCCAACCTTTTAAGCAATCAGATTAACCGGAACTTGTAAGAAGCAGTACAGCCTCGCTTGACTCAACTCTTTGCGGTTGATTAGTTTCTGACTGAACGTTCAGATAGTCAACCGTGAATTTTGCAGCATTAGAGTCCAAAGAATCTTTGGTCAAACCGGATCGTCTCGCCGTGATAACTTTTTGTCAAATAGGGATGGATTTTTTTGCGAAGAGACTGTTGTATATGAAGTTCAAGCCAAGGGAGGTTTAGTAAATGAAAATCTTGAGTGAAATGAAAGTGCTGGCATGTGCAACCGCCATCGGTGCTGTGCTTGTTGGCTCAGCCACTGCTGAAGAGCGTGTGCTGAAAGTTACAAACTGGGCCGAATATATCGGTGAAGAAACCATTGCCAATTTCGAAAAGGAATATGGCATCAAGGTAATTTATGACAATTACGACTCTGTTGAAGCGATCGACGCAAAACTGCTAGCTGGCGACAGTGGATATGACGTTGTTTCTCACGCCGCATCCCAGATTGCCCGCCTCATCAAGGCCGGCGGCATCGTACAACCCATCGACAAGTCAAAGCTCGAAAACTTCAAGCACATGGACGGAGCAGTGATGGGTCAGCTGTCAGGCAAGTGGGATCCGGGCAATGAGTATATCGTTCCATTCATGTGGGGAACGCACGGTGTAACCTACAACAAGGACCTGGTCCTTGAGACCTATCCAGACGCACCAATCGGTTCAATCGAAATGATTTTTGATCCGAAGCACATGAAAGAACTGGCCAAGTGCGGTGTATCATTCCTCGATTCACCCACCGACATGATCCCGATGGCTTTGACATATCTTGGCCTTCCACCGGACTCTACGAACAAGGCGGATTACGACAAGGTCGCAGAACTGCTCAAGGAAATCAGACCTTACATCAAGACGTTTGACAATTACGCTTACCAGCGCATGCCTCAGAAGGAATTCTGTGTTTCAACGACATGGGGCCCCGATGGCTTGCTCGCAATGTCGGGCGCAGCAGAGGCAAACACAGGCGTTGTACTGGACTTTTTCCTGCCAACAGGTGAAGGCAAGTCAAACTTCTGGGTTGATGGCTGGGTAATTCCTGCCGATGCCAAAAATGTGGAAGATGCCCATCTCTTCCTGAATTACATGATGCGTCCAGAAGTAGCGGCCGCTGACAGTAACTTCACTTGGTATGCGACAGCGAATGCAACCGCAAAGCCGCTGATTGACGATGAAGTCACTTCAAGCCCGGCTGCCTTTCCTAATCCGGATCAGGTTTCGCAAATGTACACTCTGAATCCATTGCCTCCTAAAGCTGAAAGATTCAGAACAAGAACCTGGACTGACTTCAAGGCTGGCAACTAGTCGTCAGACAAATTTGGCGATGGCGTTCGTGAAAACGCCATTGCCTTCTCCGATTTTGAAAAAAGGTGGGCCTGAATAATGTCTGAGGGACAAGGTGCTGACCAGTCAGCGACAGGGAATGGGGATTCCCCGCCACTGGTGCAAATCAAGGGAGTAACCAAAAAGTTTGGCGAGTTCACCGCTGTAAACAATGTAAGTCTCGATATCAAACAGGGTGAATTGTTCTGCCTTCTCGGTGGTTCCGGCTGTGGCAAAACCACATTGCTG
>JBCCYR010000075.1:0-9422 GCA_039189355.1 Pseudomonadota bacterium | reverse complement strand
TCAACCTTCTTGACGCCCTTCTCTGCCAGAACAGAATCCCAGCGTTCCAGCAGATCCCCATAGTTGGCAAGATAGTGATCAAGCGATTCTGTTACCGAACTGTCCAGGGCTTCCCGGTGTTCAGGGCTGAGAGCCTCATAGGCATCAATATTTACCACAACCGGGCAGTTAACAGTGCCTGGGTTAAGGTTGGCTGTCCACCATTTAGCCTGGTTGATGGTGCCGAAAGAAAGATGCGCATGTTGCGCAAATGCAACCGTATCCACAACGCCAGATTCCATGGCCTGATAGGCTTCAGTAGCGGTAACTGAAGTTGGGACACCACCAACAGACTTGAAAGCCTGACCGAGGCCGCCTGTGGCGCGAACACGCATTCCCTCAAAATCCGCAAGCTCGGTGCGCGGTTCACCGGTGCCCACCAGATTGTACTGGGGCATTGGTGAGGTCATCAGAAGCTTTGCATTCCATTGCTTCATTTCTTCGGTAGCGGCAGGATGCGAATAAACGGCTGTGGAAACTGCAACTTCCTGCTTCAGGTTTTCGACCCCCAGAAATGGCAGTTCAAGAACAGTGATCACCCGGTTTTTGTCGCGGTGATAACCAGCACAGAATTGCGCCATCTCAAAAGCACCGATCGAAATACCGTCGAGATTTTCCCGGTTCTTGGACAGACCACCGTAAGAGATATTCAGCGTGAATTCGCCGTTGGTTTTGGCTGAAACGAGTTCTGCCAGTTTTTCAACATGTTCCGTGAAAGCACGGCGTTTACCCCAAAGGGATACATTCCAGTTGGTGGATGCCGCATAGGCTTCTATGCCGGCAAATGATACGATTGCTGTTGAAAGCAAGGCAAGCTTTGCAAATTTTTTCATGTGATACTCCTCCCTGAGCTAGGTCAAAAAATAACGTATAAACCGGATAAATCAATCTCGGCAAATTTTTGCCAAAACAGATTTGAACTACCGGAACCTTGATCGCATAATTCCGTATTTTTTCATTTTTGCGTTCAGCGTGCGGCGTGGAATTTCAAGCTCTTTTATGACTTCCGGAATGGCCCCGCGATGTTTCTTCAACGTGGATTCAATCAGTTCCTTTTCAAACTCATCCACAGTGTCTGACAGGTTTCCATTCAGCACTGTTTTATCACCGGTATCTGTCTCTGATGACACGACTTGCACGATATTTGGCGCACGAATTTCATCTTTGGGCTTCGCCTTGGCAGAAAGCAGTTGTTGCTGGGCTTGCTTGGTCACATCCAGCAGCTTTTCCGGTGAGAACGGTTTCTGCAAAAACTCAAAGGCGCCAAGCTTCATGGCTTCGACGGCAAGCGGGATATCGCCATGGCCGGTAATCAGGATTACCGGTATCGTTTTGTCCTTGGCCCTTATCAGCTTCATGAGTTCCATACCATCTATGCCGGGCATGCGAATGTCGGAGATCACCACGCACGGCTGGTTGGGCTTCAGCACCTTGATAAGGGCAGCAGGGTCAGCGAATGCCCTGACTTTAAGACCGGAAAGTGAAAGCCACTGTGAGGTGGCACTAACCATTCCACGGTCATCATCAACCAGATAAACGACCACATCATTCTCAACGCAGTGTTGGAGAGCTTCACCCATCTGTTTTCTGTTGCTCCATATTCCGGATCGCTGGCTCTGACAGTGGAAGTTCAACAATAAAGCGGGCACCGCCCTCCGGACGGTTTTCACATCGTATCCGTCCTCCCGCTTCATCAACAATGGCGTAGGATAGCGCAAGTCCCAGTCCCACACCCTTGCCAACTGCCTTTGTCGTGAAGAACGGGTCAAACAACTGGTCCATGATTTCTTCCGGGATTCCACAACCATTGTCGCTGATGATGATCACCGCTGAATGCGGATCAGCGATTGTTGTGATGTTGATTTCCGGGGAATTGGTTCCTTCACAGGCATGAATGGCATTCTGCAGCAGGTTGCCAATCAACTGCTGGAAACGGTGTTCGCTCCCGGTTACGAGCAAAGGCCTGCGCCACAGATCGAGCGTGAGTGACGCTTCGATATCAGCCAGACCACCTGCCCTCTCCCTGGTTATCGTATGGATGCATGCGTTGAGATTAACTGGAGCCGGTTGCGACACGGGCTTGCGGGAAAACACGAGCAGGTCAGAGGTTATAGCGCCCAAACGCTCCGTCATGATTCTGATTTGATTGAAGACTTCCCTCGCATCCTTGATTTTGCGATTTCCCAGCAACAGAAGACCACTCGAAGTGTATGTCCTGATCGCGGAAACCGGCTGGTTCACCTCGTGAACAATTGCGGCAGACATTTTGCCAAGCGCGGCCAGGCGGCTGGACTGGATAAGTTCGGTCTGTGTATCCCTCAGGCGCTCCTCGGTGCGCTTGCGTTCGGCAACTTCCTTTTCAAGGCGCCGGTTGGCTTCGCGCACCCGGTCGGCCTCTACAGCGATGATCTTGAGCTTTGTCTGTTGGACGCGTGATCGCGCATACAAAAGCCCGATGCCAGTCAGACCGCAGAGAAGAAACGTCATTATGGCGAATGCCAGTGCCGAATTGTGAACCGGTTCAAGTGGCGTGAGATAATGCAGCTTCCAGCCGATGCCTGCTGTGTCTACAGTCGATACGGAGAAATCCGCACCATTATAACTCACCCGTTTCTCAAAAACGCCGTTTCCGGATTCAAATGGCAACCGTTGCAATTCGAATTCGGAAAACTTCCGGCTTTCTTTCATCTCTGCAATGCGCTCTGCAGGAATTTCGCGCAAGGTCTTGTACAGTTTCTCAGGATTGCTGGCGAGAACGATAACGCCGTCACGATTGGTGATCAAAACGTTTTCACCTGCATCCTTCCAGTCCTGGAGAAGTTCCCTGAATTCGACCTTCACCACAGCAACACCAACCGGTTCATTGTCCCGGTAAATTGCTTCCGACAAAAAATAACCGGGACGACCAGTCGTCACCCCGACAGCAAAAAAGTTGCCTGTTCCGGTCTCGATTGCATCTGAATAATATTTCCGAAACTTGTAATTGTTCCCGACAAAGCTCTCCTCGGTATCAAAGTTGCTGGCAGCAACCGTTGTTGCGTCCCGGTCCAGCACATAAAGTGCTGCGCTCTCAGCCTTGTCGCCAACGGACTTTAGATACTCATTGAAGGAAACGACGCTTTTGCCCTGCCGCAATACCTCACGTGTATAAGGATGCAAGACAACGACACGGGGAAGATGGGAAACCCGCGAAAGCGTGGAGCGCAATGTGGCCTGATAGAGTGACAGACGTTCAACAGAAGTTGCCAGAGCAGCATTTTCAAACCGCTGGAAGGCAAAGTTATAGGCTGCGAAACTCAGCCCGCCAATCAACAACGTGAGAAAAAGGGTATAGACGACCCGCATGACAGACTAGTATTTACTCCTCCAAGCTCGAAACATATCGTGGATTGAGCACAGTGATCAAGGGAGGAAAAAAATTGGCAGAATCTGGCCTGCTTGAGACGCGTCTTGAAGATGGTGTTTTCAACATTACGCTAACGCGCCCGGAAAAACGCAATGCGCTGTCGATAGACATGCTGAATGCGATTTTCTCAGCCCTTGATGCGGCCGATGAGAACAGGGAAAGCCGGGTAATCGTCATTTCTGCAGAAGGGCCGGTTTTTTCATCCGGACACGACCTGAAGGAGCTAACCGCAGCCCGGAACAATCCGGACCGCGGGCGCGATTTCTTCGACCAGACAATGCGGTTGTGTTCATCAGTCATGCAGAAGATTGTAAACCACCGGCTTCCTGTAATTGCCAAAGTTCAGGGCAGCGCGTCTGCTGCAGGCTGTCAACTGGTGGCAACCTGTGATCTCGCGGTTGCAAGTGATGATGCGAAATTTATCACGCCCGGCGTCAACATTGGTCTGTTCTGCTCAACTCCGATGGTCGCTTTGTCACGCAACGTGGCCAACAAGCACTCACTGGAAATGCTGCTTACCGGTGAGCCCTGCCCGGCACAAAAAGCAGTCGAAATCGGATTGATCAACAAGGCAGTACCCGTTTCCCGGGTGGATGAAACTGTCAAATGGTATACAGACCGGATCATGGCCAAGTCGCTCATGACTGTAAAAACCGGCAAACAGGCATTTTACAACCAGGTTCACATGCCGCTTGCCGAAGCTTATGATTACTGCGCACAAGTGATGGTTGAGAACATGTTGAAGCACGATGCTGAAGAAGGCATCAACGCGTTTCTGGAGAAACGTCAGGCGGAATGGAAAGATGAATAACGGCTACCTTACACGTCATCCCGCGGCTTGTCCGCGGGATCTCCAAAGTTAAAGAAATCACAAAATCCATGAGATACAAAATGAGTACCAACCAAATCCTGATAGCAGACTATGGGAACACTATAACTGAGATTTAAGATCCCGTGGACAAGCCACGGGATGACGGAGAGTCAACTTGAACATTTACAACACTGATCTTGATCGCAATCGGGCAAACTTCCAGCCTCTTACACCACTAACCCTGCTCGAACGGGCCGCCAGCACCTTCCCGAACCATACTGCCATCATTCATGGCAGTCTCAGGCGGACATATGAAGCGTTTTACACGCGCACTAGAAAGCTCGCATCGTCCCTCTCCCGACACGGGATAGGCACGGGCGACACGGTATCGGTAATGCTGGCAAATACGCCTGCCATGATTGAGGCCCATTATGGTGTGCCGATGACGGGTGGTGTGTTGCATTCGATGAATACACGGCTCGATGCGGCAATTATCGCATTTCAGCTTGATCACGCAGAATGCAAGGTATTGATTGCTGACCGGGAATTCTCCTCAACGGTGAAAGCAGCCCTTGAAATGGCCACCGTGAAACCGCTCGTAATCGATTACGACGACCCGGAATTCGCCGGCGAAGGCGAACTTTTGGGCGAAGTTGAATACGAAGACTTTGTCGCCAAAGGGGATCCGGAATTTAGCTGGAAAATGCCTGACGATGAATGGGATGCCATCTCACTGAATTACACATCCGGAACGACAGGCAATCCAAAAGGCGTTGTCTACCATCACCGGGGCGCATCGCTTCTTACACAGGGAAATGCGCTTACCGCTTCCATGCCGAAACATTCCGTCTATCTGTGGACGCTGCCCATGTTCCATTGCAATGGCTGGTGCTTTCCGTGGACCCTTTCTGCCATCGTCGGTACACATGTATGCCTGCGGGCGGTACGGCAGAAAGCGATGTGGGATTCGATTGCCGACCACAGGGTCACGCATATGTGCGGTGCGCCAATTGTAATGTCGACCCTGCTCTCGGCATCCGAAGACGACAAACGCGATCTTGATCATGTGGTTGAATTCTTCACAGCCGCCGCCCCTCCCCCTGAAGCTGTTCTTGCTGCAATGAAAGATGCCGGTTTTAATGTGACTCACCTGTATGGCCTGACAGAATGCTACGGCCCCGCTGTCGTTAACGACTGGAACACCGATTGGGATGCCATGGACAGCGCTGGCCAGGCAGCAATGAAGGCACGTCAGGGGGTTCGTTACTCAGCGCTTGAAGCGCTTGATGTAATGGACCCGGAAACCATGAAGCCGGTTCCCCGTGATGGTGAAACCATCGGTGAAGTCATGATGCAGGGCAACGTCGTTATGAAAGGGTATCTGAAAAATCCGAAAGCCAGTCAGGAAGCTTTCGCAGGCGGCTGGTTTCATACCGGCGATCTTGGTGTCATGCACGAAGACGGTTACATTCAGTTGAAAGACCGTTCAAAGGACATCATCATTTCCGGTGGCGAAAACATTTCCTCAATCGAAGTTGAAGACGCCCTCTACAAACACCCTGCCATTGCTGCAGCAGCCGTTGTGGCAAGACAGGATGAAAAATGGGGTGAAACGCCTTGCGCCTTCATCGAACTCAATGGCGATGCGGGTACACCATCCACGGATGAGCTGGACAAATGGTGCCGAAGCCATCTCGCTGCATTCAAAATTCCGAAACACTATGTCTTCGAAGAATTACCCAAGACTTCAACCGGCAAGGTTCAGAAGTTTGTTCTGCGTGAACGCGCAAAGGAAATATGATCCGTGGACCACGACACCTATTCCGATGCCTACATTGCGGAAATTCTGAACGAGACCAAAACCATTGCGATTGTTGGTGCGAGTGCCAACAAGGTAAGACCATCTTATTTTGTACTGAAATATCTGCTGTCCAAAGGATATGAAGCAATACCCGTGAACCCTGGCCAGGCCGGAAAAGAAATCGCCGGACAAAGGTGCTACGCATCTCTTAAAGAGATTCCGCAACCGATTCATATGATTGACATTTTCCGGAACTCGGAGGCCGCTTACGGCGTTGTCGAAGAAGCCTTGCAACTTGACCCGCTGCCAAAAGTCATCTGGATGCAGCTTGAAGTGAGAAACAATGAAGCGGCCAGACTTGCAGAAGAAAAAGGTGTCAAGGTTGTGATGAACCGTTGCCCGAAAATCGAGTATGCAAGGCTGAGTGGCGAAATCGGCTGGGTTGGCGTCAACTCAGGTGTGATCTCTTCCAAAAAACCCAGACTGCAATCAGGATATCAGCGGTACAAGGTAAAGCTCTAGCCAGCCTGGAGGCAGCCCCTGTTCGGAAAACAGCCACTCCCAGAGTGTAATGCCCCAAATTCCGGCTGCGATAATTGCAGCAGCAAGCACAGCAGCAGAACCGCAATCCTTGGCAAATTTGATCTCGGGGGCAAACTCGCGTGTCACCCGGTTTGCTACCTGTTCAATGCCAGTGTTCAGAAGTTCGACAAGCAATATAAGCAATATTGCAGAAAATAGCATCAACATGCGCCAGGGATCAAAGGTAATTGCCGGAACCACCAAAACGGACAGGGAAAGCAGCAGCAACTCTTCGCGGATGGCAGTCTCGTTGCCAAATCCATGCCGCAAACCTGCAACGGAATTAAAGAAAGCGGCAATCAGTCGTTTCATGTTTCCAAAGCCCCCAAAAACCGTCTTACGGATCCAGCCATACCATGCTCGAGAGCATCTGCTGTAAGTCCATGCCCGATTGAGACCTCTGCCAGATTCGGAATCGCCGCAGCAAGACCCGGCAGGTTTGCAACCGTCAAGTCATGACCGGCATTCACATCCAGTCCGGCATCCCTTGCCAATCTTGCGGTTCTGGCCAAATCCTCAAGTGCGGCGGAAGCAGTGTCCTCATCATCATGTCTTGAGCCATAGGGGCCAGTGAACAATTCGATGCGATCTGTTCCGGTCGCTACCGCCTTTGCCATTGTCTGCTCATCAACATCAGGATCACAAAACAACGAAACCCTGAAGCCGCTGGATTTCAACCGTTGAACACAGTCGCGCAGAAAGTTTTCCTGCCCGGTAAAATCCCATCCATGATCGGAAGTCGGCTGATTTGGATCGTCCGGAACAAGCGTCACCTGTTCAGGTTCGTTTGCCTCTACAAGTTCCATGAACGCTTCATCCGGATATCCTTCGATATTGAATTCCCTGTCCGGAAATTCATCATCGATCAGGGCTCTCAACTCAGGCAAATCCGTAAAGCGTGTGTGCCTTTGGTCAGGCCTTGGATGAACCGTCAATCCATGTGCACCCGCCTCGAGTGCAATACGCCCCAACCCGACGACACTTGGCCATGGCAGATCACGGCGATTGCGCAGCAAGGCCACTGCATTGAGGTTTACAGAAAGGCTGGCAGTCATCGGTTTTCCTGTTTTGGCTGCTTCAGTTTAAAATCTGGCGTCTGGATTTGGCAACAAACATGGCTTTTACTGCGGAAAATTCGAATAGCAAATTAATTCAGTATTATTTTGGCTATCTGCAAGCAAATCAGGCAGACAGGCGTCGCTTTACAGTATGGGCACCAATCTTGACTGCATTCGCGATTCCCGAAGCCATATCTTCGTCATCCTCCACATTGCTTGCAAGTACCTTTGAGAGAATTTCCAGCAAGGCAGAAGCACGCGCCGGTTTTACGAGGTGCCCATCAATACCGAGGGACGAAAAGTTCTTGCCATCTTCCATCTGATCAACGGATGTAAGCATTACGATTGGCAATTTCGAAGTATGAGGATTGTCCCTGACCAATCTTGCAACCTCTGCACCATTCATATTCGGCATGTGATAATCAAGGATCATGCAGTCAATCTGAATACCACTTTCGCGGGCGGCCTTTAGGAAAAGAAGAGCGCTCTCGCCGCTGTCAACCGATGCCGCATCAAACGACCACGAGTCGAGATTTTCTATCAGGATGGAACGGTTGATTGAATTGTCATCAACCACGAGCACCTTCGCCCCTGCAAAATCCGCCTGTATGACATTGCGGTTTTCTTCACCGGCGACAACAGGCAATTCGATTGTGAAAGAAAACCTGGAACCCTCACCCACAACGGACTCAACCACGATCTCACCCCCCATCAATTCAACAAGGGACGAGGAAATGGCAAGACCCAGTCCAGTACCCTGATGTTTCCGTGTGGCACTTTCATCAGCCTGCCGGAACTTTTCAAAAATCAGCGCGATTTTTTCCTCGGAAATCCCGATCCCTGTGTCTTCAATCGAGAACTCAAGCCTTGCAGTTTCTTCGGAAACATCACCATTCACATCTAATATGACGTGTCCGCGCTCAGTAAACTTGATCGCATTGCCAAGGATGTTGATGATGACCTGACGCAATCTCCCAACATCGCCGATGAAGTTACTCGGCAATGCAGGATCAATACGAACAATCAGTTCAAGGTCTTTTTCAGCGACCTTGGCAGAAACAAGCGCAGCAGCGTCTTCGATGGCATATCTGAGCGTAAAGGGTGCCGGATCGAGCTCCATCTGACCGGCATCAATTTTTGAGAAATCCAGAATGTCATTGATGATCGTCAGAAGCGAATTTCCCGATCTCAGGATAATTTCGGCAAATCCGCGCTGTTTGTCCGACAAATCGGTTTTGACGAGAAGTTCAGCCATCCCCATCACACCGTTCATGGGGGTGCGAATTTCATGGCTCATGTTGGCAAGGAATTCGGATTTCGCGCGGTCGGCCTGCCGCGCTTCACCATGCGCATTTTCCAGCTCCGCGTTCAGTTTGTGGAGCCTGTCCTGCATCATTCCAATATACAGGGTAACAGGCAAGGCAACACATGCTGAGATCGGAAACGTAATGATCAGTTCGCCTATGACATCCCGCTCAATTATAAATGAGAAAACAAACGCCACAATCAGCGAAGCAAGTGCAACACTGATAGTCGTCATGTAAATCATAAATATTAGTGCGCGTTTCGATGGAAGATTCATTTCCAACCCAAGCCTAATCTTGTTTCTTCACAGTCGGTCAAAAGCATTAATATCCTGTAAACCATACTTGTTGGGTAATCGGCTTTTCGCTGGAAAATGCAGTTTTAGATCATGGCTTTGAACCAACTTCAGACTTTATCGTG
>JBCCYR010000074.1:0-9445 GCA_039189355.1 Pseudomonadota bacterium | reverse complement strand
CGTTCTGCCAAATTTGCAGATCATGATCTGAAACTTACCGCAATCGAGTTCAACATATTACATACAGTTCTTGCCCGGCCCCGCATGGCGTTTACCAGAGAACAGTTGCTTAATGCGGCCTGGCCTCCCAACATTCATGTGTCCGACCGGACAATCGACAGCCACGTGCGAAACCTGCGATCGAAACTCTCTGAAGCCGGATGCAATGATGCAGTAGAAACCGTACATGGTATCGGCTTTCGTCTGGGAACCTGTGAATGAAGCCTTTCCCGCAGAAATGGCGGCCAAGTCTCGGCATGATCGTGGTCATGATGCTGCTTGTCGTTCTTTGTCTGCCGCTGGGAGGAATATGGCTATTCCGGTTTTATGACAGACATCTGGTCCGGCAAACCGAGAGCGAACTGATTGTTCAGGGCGCATTCCTCAAAGCGATCGTGGTTCGTGAATTGTCAGAACAGAATTTTGACCCGGCACGCCTCAGCGTGAATGCCGTTGCCAGAAAAGACCCGACCTTCAACATTATCCTCCCACAGCTTGATCTTTCCTCATCCCCAATCCTGCCAAGAAGAGCAGATGCAAAATGGAACGAAATCCGCCCGACCCCGATCTTCTCCACTCTTGGCAATGACATTCAGGAAACCATTCTGGCCGCCCAAAAGACCACACTAGCGGGATACCGCATTCTTGACCCGAATGGCATTGTCATTATGGGTAGAAGTGAAACGGGACAATCGCTTGCCCACGTTCCGGAAATCAAACAAGCGTTAGCGGGACAGTATTCAAGTGTCATCCGGAAACGCGTTTCAGATAATCCTACGCCATCGATTTACTCAATCAGCCGGGGTACCGGAATTCGTGTGTTTGTCGCCATGCCGATTGAATATCAAGGCAAGATTGCAGGTGTGGTTTATCTCTCGCGTACACCATCGCACTTTTTAAGGGAACTATACGGTCAAAGGTGGAACGTCGCCATTGCCATTGTCTTTATCCTGGCCATAACACTTGTTATTGGCCTGATCTTTGTCCGAACCATCAAGGGACCGGTTGACGCGCTCAACGCAAGAACAAGCAGAATTGCCAAAGGTGACCGGACAGCCCTGGAACCCCTTGCTCATCATGGCACCCGCGAGATCGCGAACCTTTCCCAAGGTCTGTTGTCCATGTCTGAGAAACTACAGGACCGTTCCGACTATATCCGAACCTTTGCAACGCATGTATCCCATGAATTGAAGTCGCCGCTCACTTCCATCAAGGGGGCCGCGGAACTCATGGCTGACCAGGATTCAGAGATGTCAGCCCAGGCGCAACGCAAGTTCCTCAAAAATATCATTAACGACACCGACCGCCTGAGCCAGTTGCTTGACCGCCTGCGGGACCTTGCGGCGGCAGACAGTCTCGCGACTGAAGGCGAATGTAGACTTGGTGACGTAACAGGTAGCTTAAGGCATCAGTTTCCTGACTTAAGAGTTTCCTGCGATAATGACGATCAAATGATCCCATTACCCATCGAGAGCGCAATGATTGTCTTCTCCAACATGGCTGATAATTCGACGCGTCATGGTGCAACCGGGTTTGATATCCAGTCATCCATGAACTCTTCCGGACTTTCTCTGAAGTTCAGTGACGACGGCAAAGGCATTTCGGAGGCAAACCGGGAGAAAGTTTTTGAACTGTTCTTCACGACAAGAAGGGAACATGGCGGGACCGGCATGGGTCTTGGTATCATTCAGTCCATCTTGCGCACGCATGGCGGTTCGATCACCCTGATCAATTCATCAGCAGGAGCTGTTTTCGAAATAACACTGCCCAACCCTTGATCCAACCAATTGCATACCAATTTCGAACCAATTTGCACTTTTTGGTTGGAAATTCTTTTTGCCATTGGTAGTCTTTATGCAGGAGAGGATACATGAACGTAGCGGCAAAACCGTTTTTACCAAAACCATCCATCATACAGCGACCTGGTATCCTTACATTGCCGGATAATGTTGAACGCTATGTCGTTGCTCCGGGCGGATCGGTGATCGTTGAGGTAGAAGGCGGGGACACCCTTACCGTTATTGACACGGAGGGTTTACAGCCTTGCGAATTGATTACTGCCGCTGGCAACGGACGCATGGATGCAACGCTTCTGGATCGCAAACCTGATACCGATGCGGAGGGATTTCTCTCGATTCTTGGTGGAACGGACGAAAGTGCCAAACGCGCGCAGCAGGCATTGAAACGAAGAAACATACAAGTTGAGCAGGCCAAAGCCGTTCGTGTTTTCGGGCATGATTCAAAAGCGGGCGATACGGCAGAATTCAAGGTACAAGACAAGGGCTATCTGATCGTTTGCGCTCCGGGCACGCCCATGGATGCAGAGCTTCAGAACACCACGACGCCGATTGAGCTTTTCATCAAGCGGACCAAGTTGCGCAAGCCCGGTGACCATCCGCTGCCTGAACCTCTGGCCGATCCGGTTCTCGATTTCCGCATTCACTGTGCAACCGCGGAGAGCTTCACCGTCAAGAAAGGTGAATATATCCAGATCATTGATGTGGCCGGACGGCAGTGCTCGGATTTTCAGGCTTTCTCCATGTCGAAACTCGACAAGGGCAACGAGCAGGCGCTGGATGCCACCATTACCCGCACATTGATCGGGCTTACCAATCCAATTCCCGGGCTGCCCTCCAAGGCATTCGATCTCGAAATGGAACCGCTGGTTGAGGTCATCCAGGATACTTGCGGGAGACACGATGTGTTTCTGACTGCATGCAATTCCCGTTACTACGATGACATGGGCTATCCCGGCCACGTGAACTGTACAGACAATTTCAACGGTGCCCTTGATGAATTCGGCATCGCCAAACGCAAAGGCTGGGAAGCGCTCAACTATTTCTACAACACCAATGTCGATGAGCAGAACCAGCTTTACTTTGACGAGCCCTGGTCGCGGCCGGGTGACTATGTGCTGATGCGAGCCCTGACCGATCTCGTCTGTGTCGCTTCTGCCTGTCCTTGCGACATCGACGCAGCCAATGGCTGGAACCCCACGGACATTCATATCCGCACCTACAAGGCGGATGAAGACTTCAAACGAGCAACGGCATTCAGAATGACAGCAGATGCAACTCCAGAACTGACCAAACCTACCGCCTTTCATGACAAGTTTGCAGAACTGACGCGAGATTTTACCGAATACAATGGCTACTGGCTGCCTAACAGGTTCAACAACGAAGGACCAACAGAAGAATATTGGGCAGCGCGGGAAAAGGTCGTCGTTATGGACCTGTCCCCCTTGCGCAAATACGAGGTAACGGGCCCTGACGCAGAAGCGCTGATGAATTATTGCGTAACCCGTAACATCCGCAAACTGTCACCCGGCCAGGTTGTCTATACAGCGATGTGTTACGAACATGGCGGGATGATTGATGATGGCACAGTCTTCCGGCTTGATCAGGACAATTTCCGGTGGGTCGGCGGTAACGATCTTTCCGGCCTCTGGCTGCGGGAACAAGCAGAAAAACTGGGGTTGAAAGTCTGGGTGCGCAATTCAACAGACCAATTGCACAATATTGCAGTTCAGGGGCCGAACAGCCGGGAACTGCTGAAGGAAATCATCTGGACACCTCCAAACCGTCCCATGCTGGAAGAACTGGACTGGTTCCGGTTTACACCGGCACGCATGCACGGGTTTGAAGGCCCTCCGGTTGTCGTCTCGCGAACAGGATATTCAGGTGAACTGGGGTATGAAGTCTTCTGCCATCCGAAAGATGCGGCGAGCGTTTTCGATGCAGTATGGGACGCGGGCCAGAAACACGGCATCAAGCCGCTTGGGCTGGAAGCGCTGGACTGGCTGCGTGTTGAAGCAGGTCTGATCTTTGCCGGCTACGAGTTTGACGATACCACCGACCCGTTCGAGGCTGGCATAGGTTTCACCGTGCCACTCAAATCCAAGGACGATGATTTTGTGGGCCGCGAAGCACTGATCCAACGCAAGGAACATCCACAGAAGAAACTCGTTGGCCTTGAAATCCACTCACAAGAACCGGTTGGCAAAGGCGATTGCATTCACATCGGCCGCGCGCAGATCGGTGAAGTAACCAGCGGCATGCGTTCACCGGTTCTCAAAAAGAATATCGCGCTTGCCCGCGTTGACGTGGTCCATGCAGAACCGGGAACGAAAGTGGAAGTCGGCAAACTTGACGGTCAGCAAAAACGACTGCCTGCAAAGGTCGTCACCTTCCCGCATTATGATCCGAAGACAGAACGGCCACGAAGTTAAGAGTGAGTTACCAATTTGGACGGTTTGTGGAAATTGTGATACTCTCTAGATTGGGAGGAGTATGCCATGTGTCAGATCTTTGCAGGTCAGGCTCCGGAACGCTATCAGGGTGAGACCAGATCCGTTCGTCTTGGTGGTCATGTCACGAGCGTCAGGCTTGAACAGGCCTATTGGGAAATACTTGAAGAGGTATCCAAAGCGCAAGGCATGACCCTTGCCAAGTTTATTACCACCTTGCACGACGAAGTTCTTGAAATGCGTGGAGAAGTTCAGAACTTCACGTCCCTGTTGCGCTGTGCATGTCTGACATATGTTGAAGAGGTTCGCGGCAACGAGATTGAGGAAGAAAGCCTCAAACAGGAAGCGATGGCTTCCGCCTGATCCGCCCACGACATTCCAGGCAAACCGCGCAATGTAGTACATACCTACTACCAGTCACAATCTTTCCGACCTTATACTTTTCTTCCGGAGAACGGAGGAGATGAAGTTTGGCGAAGGCTATTCACACCATGATACGCGTTCTGGATGAAGAACGCTCGGTAAGGTTTTACAACACTGCATTTGCGCTGGAAGTAGCTCAACGGCTCGATTTTGACACCTTCACCCTTGTCTACATGCGCAACGAAGAAGCCGACTTTGAAGTCGAGCTGACAATCAACAAGGATCAGAAAGAAGCCTATGACCTTGGAAATGGGTATGGCCACCTGGCTGTTGCGGTCGATGATCTGGACAGCGAACACACCCGTTTTGAAGCGGAAGGCTTGTCACCGCGCAAAATCGTAGAATTCAACCGCGATGGCTCACTGCTTGCGAAATTCTTTTTTGTGCAGGACCCCGATGGCTACGAAATCGAGGTCATGCAGCGGCATGGCCGATATCGATAGGGTCGCAAAGTCTGACAATTACGAAAACATGGAGGAGATCATGAAAGAACAAGTATCTGCACACAAACTGTCCCGCCGGCAGTTGCTATCAGGCAGCGCTGCCTTGGGAACAGCGTTCGTTGTCGGCGCCGGGTTTGTTGCAAACCCAACGGTTAGCTGGGCACTGGAAGTTCAGCATTTGAAACCTGAAACCATGGCGACCCTGATCCAGATGGCGAGGGACATCTACCCGCACGATCATGTGGGCGATGAATATTACGCGGCAGCCGTCAAAGGTTATGACACCGCAGAAAACAAGGACACAGTTGAAGCCGGCATTGCTGCGCTGAATGCAGCAGCGGTTGGCAAAGGTCACACCAGTTACGTTGGTGCAGGATGGGAACGCGATCGCGTTGATATTCTGCGTAGCATCGAAGACAGCCCATTTTTCCAAACCATTCGCGGAGGTCTGGTCACGGGTCTTTACAACCAGAAAGCCGTCTGGCCGCTATTTGGGTATGAAGGCGAAAGCTACTCACAGGGTGGTTACATTGATCGCGGTTTTGACGACATCAACTGGATTTAAGGGAGGACAGAAAAATGGCTGTACCATTTGACAAAAATGACGATAGCGTTGTTGTCATTATCGGAACGGGCGCGGGCGGAGGTGTCCTTGCGAACGAACTTGCACAAAAGGTCATCAGCGTTGTCTCGCTTGAAGCTGGCGGAAGATACTTACCGCAGGATTATGTCAACGATGAATGGGAAAGTTTCGGACAGTTGGCCTGGCTTGATCCCAGAACAACTTCCGGTGACTGGCGTGTTGCAAAAGACTTTTCCGGATTACCTGCATGGATCGTGAAGGCGGTAGGTGGAACCACTACCCACTGGGCCGGTGCATCCTTGCGTTTCCAGGATCATGAATGGAAGGCGCTTACCACTTATGGCAACGTTCAGGGCGCGAGCCTGCTCGATTGGCCGATTGATGGTTCAGAGATGGCGCCGTACTATGAAAAGGCCGAGAACAAACTTGGCGTAACCCGCACCGGAGGCCGTGAAGGGCTGCCGGGCTGCAACAACTACAAGGTGTTTGAAGCAGGGGCCAAGAAACTTGGCTACAAGGACGTTCACACCGGGCGCATGGCGATCAACAGTGCTGACTCTGATGACCGTTTGGCCTGCCAGCAGACCGGGTTCTGTTTTCAGGGTTGTAAGTGGGGAGCAAAATGGTCGGCAGCTTATACGGACATTCCGCGTGGTGAAGCAACCGGCAACCTTGAAGTTCGCGAGAAGTGCCATGCAGCCCGCATCCTGCACAGTGATGAGGGCAAGGTAACCGGTGTTGAGTATTTCGACGCAGACGGCAACTTGCAGATGCAGAAAGCACGCGTTGTTTGTGTAGCGGGTAACTCATTTGAAAGCCCAAGGTTGCTGCTCAATTCAGCTTCCAACATGTTCCCGGACGGCCTTGCCAATTCTTCAGGCCAGGTCGGGCGCAACTATATGCGGCACATGACCGGCTCGGTTTATGCGGTATTTGAAAACCCCGTAAAAATGTGGCGCGGCACTACCATGGCAGGCATCATCACAGATGAATCGCGTCATGATCCCAGTCGCGGTTTTGTAGGCGGTTATGAGATGGAAACCCTGGCACTCGGTTTGCCGTTCATGGCGGCATTCCTTGATCCGGGTGGCTGGGGGCGTGAATTCACGACCGCACTCGATGCCTATGAAAACATGGCAGGGATGTGGCTCGTTGGTGAAGACATGCCTCAGGAAACCAACCGCATCACACTCAATGACGACGTAAAGGATCAGTATGGATTGCCGGTTGTGAACGTGCACTTCGATGACCATCCCAATGACGTTGCCATGCGCAATCATGCCTACCAGCAGGGTGCAGCGGTCTATGATGCGGTGGGGGCCACACGCACCTTCCCGACACCGCCCTACCCTTCCACCCACAACCTTGGGACCAACCGAATGTCGGAAAACCCAAGAGATGGAGTTGTGAACAAGTGGGGCAGAACACATGACATCAGCAATTTGTATGTCTCTGATGGCAGTGTGTTCACCACGGGTGCTGCAGAAAATCCAACGCTGACTATTGTGGCGCTTGCCATCCGCCAGGCGGACCACCTTGCCTCGGAGATGTCGGCGGGCAATCTCTGACTCCCAACAAAGCAGCCGAACAAGTGCCAGGGGCTACCCGCCAGGGTAGCCCTTTCACATGATCTTTTTCAAACAGCTTTCATGAAGCCTTCATACAACTTTCTGGAACACGCTTCGAACTCTGCCATGGCGGCATCTGCATCTGACTTCATCTTGTCCAGAGCACCGGCACCCAGCGACTGTTCAAGGGCGGCAGCATATTCCGGCACCTCGCCCCAGTTCGCCACGGTTTCCGGTTCGCACTCCACATGATATTGTGCCGACCAGGCATTTTCACCCACTCGCATGGCCTGTATCCGGCAATCCCTTGAAGAGGCTAGGCAAACTGCATTGTCTGGCATCTGGGCGACTTCCACCGAATGCCATTGAAGGCATTTCTGCCTGGGCGGTAGAGGGCCGAATACCGGATCGGCCTTGCCCTCCTCTGTCAGTTCGATTTCCATGATCCCGATTTCCGGCGGGCGCGCCGGACCGCATGTTCCACCAAGTGCATCAGCAAGCAATTGATGACCAAGGCACAACCCAAGGTAGGGCTTTTTCAAATCCTGAACCCAGGTGCGGATTGCCTGTTTTTCAGAAACAAGCCACGGGTTGTCCGCCACATCCCAGACATCCATCGGCCCGCCCATCACCCAAAGCGCGTCATATTTGTCGAGATCAGGAATGAGCTCCCCTTCATCCAGTTCAACAGCATCCCATTCGATTCCATCTTCGCGGAGGTAATTCCGGAGCGAACCTGGATGCTCACAATTTATGTGTTGAAAAACGAGGAGTTTCATAGCCGTCTGCCCTATTCTAATTCAATCCGACCAACACCTTACCGTCTTTCGGCCACGTGTCACGCGGGATTTCGTTTCGAACCACGTTGCTTGAAATTTCACGCAAAAGCTTTTGCCGGATCGCTCTTCCGAAATCCTCAAAATTGTCTGCTTTTACAACGAAAGCACCTGGACCTGTGATCACATTCTCCCGGTAGTATGTATCCAGATCAGGAAAGTCGACGCCCAGTATTGGCAATCCGTTGATCGTGACATTCTCCGCATTGGCGAGAATTTTTGCGTCCGGCATCAGAATAGATCTGGAAAACCAGAATTCGGTTTCAACACCGTCGCCTGAAACGTCGATGACCCGCCTCAAACCCTTGTGACGGTTGTTGTTGAGCAGCTTCAGCGCTTCTTCAACACCTGCACCAATACCCGTGCCGCCACCGCCAAACCCAATCGATTTGTCTTCATTCAGCTGAAATGTGGAGACAAACGAAGCGAATGCATTTGCGCTTTGGGAACTGTCAAGCACGAACCATCCGCTGTTTACTTTCGGAAAGGCAGCATCGGACCAGAGCATGACATTGACGGCTATTTTTCCGGTTGGCCCGGAAACAATGGCTGCATGGATTGCAGGGTCTCGGAATGCTGCGGCAGTCCCGTTCAACTGCAACACATACTCCCGGTCACTGATGGAACCGGAGGCATCCATGGCCAGAACAAGTTCAAGATCAACTTCTTCTGCCAAAGCCGGTATGGCAGTAACGATTAACACTAAAGTCCACAGCATTTTCCAGATGCAGTTCATGATCAAACTTCCAACCCGTCTGAAAACAGCTCGTCCGGACGGTCACATCTCAAGCCTTTATGCTCGGTATCAATGCGCGGAAAGGCTTGCAGTTTCATGATTCTCGTTTCCGTTGAAACCAGCGATGCGATGTGTGATTTCGCGATCCAGCTTTTGCAAAATGGCGCGGCTAAAATCATCAAAGCCATCCGCAACCTCTATAAAAGCACCTTTTCCGACAATGACTCGGTCATGATAATAATCATCAAGCTTTGGGAATTTCTTGGTTAGGATCGGTAACCCATTGATCTGCACCCCTCTTGCGGTTGCGAGCAATTTCGCTTGAGGCAAGAGGATGTATTTATCCTCGCCAGGGTCGGATTCCTCCCCATCTCCCGAAACATCAATCACGCGCCGCAGGCCTTTGTATTTGTTGTTATCCATCATTCTGAGAGCCTCACCAATGCCGGAACCAATACCCGTACCGCCGCCGCCGCCAACGCCAAATTTCCTTTCGGAAGTAAAATGAAAATCGCGCACTACATTGGCGAAGTTAATTGTTGACTGTCTTGAATCCAAAACATACCAGCCG
>JBCCYR010000073.1:0-9472 GCA_039189355.1 Pseudomonadota bacterium | reverse complement strand
CTGAATTGATGACAGAAGCTGAAAAGGTCACGGCTGTTTGGGAGAACCGCACAACACGAAAAGGGTTTCAGACCCATGGCAATCTTTTTGAACAGGGCGACGTGTTTGCCATTCTTGAAAAGCTGATCCGGTCCAATCTGGACGGTTACAGGGAGGGTTTGCGTGACAAAGATGCGGGTATTATCCAACAGTTTCCAAAGGATTATGATCTGAACGGTTGGCATGTAAAACTGGTAAAAGCCGGCTATCAGAAGCCGCACATTCATACCCGCGGCTGGGTCAGCGGCGTGCTTTACCTGAAAATTCCAAGAAAGATCAAAGGCAATGAAGGCTCAATAGCCTTTAGTCTGCATGGATACGATTACCGAAAGGAACACGACGATATTCCGGTAAAGGAGCACATGCCTCAGGAAGGTGAACTTGTCTTGTTCCCGTCATCCTTGTTCCACCACACAATCCCCTTTGAGTCTGATGAGGACAGGCAGTGCATCGCATTTGATGTTTTGCCCAAATGATTTTGGCCTGCAATCAACGGGTAATGATGTCCAGCCATTCTTTGCTGTTGGTTGCGATGAAATCATAACCCGTGCGTGCATTGGTTTTGATTTTTGCAACATCGTCCAGTGTCTTTATTTCGTCGCAAGAAGTCATGTCAGGGAAGAACACACGCATGCCCAATTCTTCGAGGAAGTATTTGCTGACTTCGTGTGACTTGTCTGAAGCGTGATCTTCATAGAAAATGATGAGGTCCTTCTTCAGAAGCTCGGTAGCGCCCTTCATGGCATCAATCTCGACACCTTCCACATCGAGTTTCAGCATCACCTTGTTCGTGTCTTGCGCTTCAACCCAATCCAACACATCATCTACTGCAAGGGTTTCCACATTGCCGTCGTGCATTTGACCGTTTTCATCAAGTATTGAGCGCGCTTCGTGTTTTGCACCACACATGTTCACCATCTCTCCGCTCTTTGAGAAGATGGCCCGGTTCATGATTTCATAGCGGTTTCCGTTGATTGCTACGTTTTGCTTCAACACCTGGAATGTCCTGGGATCGGCTTCAATCGCGATGGAAGGTTTGTTTCCGAACGTATCGGAAGTCATGATCGAAGACATGTACCCGTAGTTTGCGCCGCAATCGATGAAGGAATAGTCGACATCTTTCAGTCCCAGAAGAAACTGGTCCACTTCGGGTGAATATCTTGTCGAATTATCGAGCAGCATGCCCCAGTACCCATCTCCATAGGGGAAGACGAATTTTGTATCCGGCAGAAGATCAGTCTCAATGTTTCTGCTGCTTGGGAAGAATGACCGCAACAGCCTGTGCGCAACTGACAGGCCATTATATTCCAGCGGCTTGGTCATTTTCGCGGACAGTTTCATCAACTGCAGGCCCAGTCCGTCTATAAAGGTCGTATCTTTGAAAGTTCCGGCTGAAAAGTTGTACTTGATTGCTGAAACGCTTTTGGACATTGCTGGTTTTCCGGTCTTGTTTTGGCACACTATTGTCCCGATTGGTTAATTCGGTGCAAATTCACGGCCAAGTCGGGAAACCAGCAATCCAATCCGGTGCTTATGGTAAACAGAGTGTTAATTCTTGATGAAGCTGCATTAGACCCTGTCTTTTTTGCTGCCTTTCAAAGCCTTCAGTTCCAGCGCTGCATTTGTTGAAAGCGGGAGGTTGCTGGCCCACATTACATCTTCCCGTGTCACCCCGATGTCGGCGAGGGAGCGATCATCCAGCGAGAGCAGGTTCTTGAATGCATCGCGGTCAATGCGTTGCTGTTTTTTGCGTTTGAGAAAGGTGTTCAAGCTCTTGAACAAATTAACAGTAGGGATTTGAAGCTTTGTCAGGTTCTCAGACAAGCCGGACTCATTACAAGCGGTTACCTGATTTAGTGGTTCTACACTCATTGTAATTCTCCTTTGTGGTTGTCAGAGATAGACAATGGGTGTAATTCATGGTTCAATCAAACGAATAAATCTAATTGTTTCTGTCAGAAAAAATGAAAGATAAATCATGACCGTTCGGGATGTGCCGACTAAACCGTTACTGGAACTGGATCTTCTGAAAACGCTTGTTGCCATCGCCGAGACAGGAAATTTTTCTGCTGCGGCAGAAAGGGTTTTCCGAACCCCATCTGCGATTTCCATGCAGGTGAAAAAGATCGAAGAGATCATTGGTCGACCGGTTTTTCAAAGGGATAGCCGCTCAGTATCGCTTACCAGCGATGGCATTCTGCTGCTGGAACATGCAAGACGTGTACTTGCGCTCAATAACGACCTGATATCGAAGTTCATATCGCCCAACATAATGGGAGAGATCCGCATCGGTGCAGGGGACGATTTTGCCGAGCGCCTGCTGCCAGGCATGCTTCGACAGTTTAACCAAAGCCATCCATCCATCATTGTTGAGGTGGTTATGGAGAACACCAACGAATTGATTGAGAAGATCAAGAACGCAGAACTCGATCTTGCTGTTATCGTCTGTGGTGCAGGTTACGAGGACGACCATCTCGCCGAAAAGCTTGTCACGGAAAAACTGGTTTGGGCTGCACGCAAGGGAGGTGTTGCTGCCGAGCAGACACCGCTGCCAATTTCGGTCTGGGAGGAGGGCTGTGCCTGGCGTAATGCCGCACTGAATGCCCTGAACAAGGCGGGGCGTGATTACAGAATTGCATTCCGGAGTGCTTACATCGGGGGACAAAAAGCGGCGGTACTCTCCGATCTTGCTGTTGCTCCTCTGCCGGTTTCGTCACTCGGAGGTGACATTGTAGAGGCACCGGCTTCCAAAGCTTTGCCAGAACTGTCTGAATATGCAATGGGACTGCTGATCCGTGATGACCCGTCTGAAGCCATTGAGGCAGCGGCTAATCACCTGCGCGCCAGTTTTGCCAATTCAACCATCGATTTCGAACAATAAGCCACCGCTTAAAATACTATTATCTGATCCGGTTTAGGAGCTCTGCTCCCGCCAGGTTGACATGTGCTGAAACTGATTGAAATGCTGCCTTAGATGATTGGCAACAGCTTCAACTTCTGGCCGGGGATTTTCAATAATCTTCAGTCCAAGGCCGTATTGTGGTAATGACGGCAGGCGTTGCAGTTCGGGAACAACTTTCAGTTTTTCATTGAGCTGGGATGCGGGCAGGGGACCTACGGCAAGATCAGCCTCGATGGCTGATTTTCTTCCTGTAATGTTTTCACATTCCAGAATGATTGTATATTCAATCCCGGCATCCTCGAGGATGTTGATGATCGGTTCATGCCAGGCCCAACCCTTGTCCCACAATGTGATTGGTAGCGGAGATTTTTGCGCTGCTATACCGTTTGCAGCCATTGCCCAGACTTCCGGTTCCTGTGTTATCTGCTCACAATCCAGAACACCCGGAATGCTTGGTGCGTAAGTAATGATCGAGACATCAAGCCTGCCTTTGTCAACGCGTTTCAGTAGTGCGGGTGTGTGATCCACATGGATGCCCAGCTTGATGTTGGGATACTCATTGGTGAAAGTGCTCAGGACTTTCATCGGAAACCGTTCGACCACATCATCCGGTACACCCAGGTCTACCGATCCCTGAAGGGGTGCCATGTCGAATTCGGACTTTAGTTCTGCTTCCAGCAGCAACATGCGCCGGGCATAGGGTAGCAGCCGTTCCCCGAATGGTGTCAGCTTCGTCTCCCGTGCGTCGCGCTTGAACAATGGGTGCCCGACTTCTTCCTCAAGCTTCTTGATTTGCATCGATACCGCAGCAGGGCTGCGGGCAACTGTTTCTGCAGCCGACAGAAAATTTCCCTGCTCAACAATCGCAACGAATGATTTCAGCAATGAAAGTTCGATATTCATGATTCAGATTTTCGAAATCATAACTTAAATTAATTTCGTTTGATTAAATCAACAATTTCAACCAATTTCAAGCCATACACGGACTTTGGTTTGAAAGGAGATTGGTTATGAATTTTGAGATGTTGGGCAGGGAAATTGAATCCAGAATGTCGTCTGCGGTTGCTCTGTCTCTGGAATTTGCAGCTGATGTCTTTACCGAGGTTCAGACAAGGTTGACTGAAGAAAAGAAACGGGAAGAGATCAACCAACTGTTATCCTTAGAGGATAGTCAATTGAAGGACATGGGTATTTCCCGAGATGATGTGAGGTCCGCTTTGATGCGGCCGTTAAACACAAATTCCGGCAAGTATCTTGAGAAAGTACGCAGAAACGCGCTTCTTAAAATCTAAGTTCTGGCTCTGCGCCTGCGGCGGCGGCCACCTGAAGATGCTTCATCATTGGTCGCCTCTGTTGCCGCCTTCTTCTGCGGAAGATTGACTTGCTCACCCAGTTTAGGGAAGGGCTCGACCTTGTTGGGCAAGGCCATTGCATTGACGAAGTGCCCCTGGAAATCCGGTTCGAGTGCGGTTTCGATCTTCTCGATTCGCATCACGGTCTCTTCTATCTCGCGGCGGAAATTGCGATTTAAAAGTGCCATTTTGGCACCGTAACCCGCCGCATTGCCGACCGCTTTTACCTTTTCAAGATCGCAATCGGGGATCAGGCCCAACACCATGGCGTATTTCGGGTCGATGAAAGTGCCAAATGCGCCGGCAAATGAAATGGAATCAACCTTTTCGATGCCCTGTTTGTCCATCAGTAGCTTGATACCTGCATAAAGGGCTGCTTTGGCAAGCTGGATTGCACGGACATCATTCTGGGTGATCTTCAATTCCTGTTGTCCGCGCCAGAGAACGTATGAAAAGGTCCGGCCATCTTCAACTAGCCTGTTGGACTTCTCAGCAAGTGAGCCGTCGATCACACCGTCTTCGGAAATGATACCGGAAAGGAACATCTCGGCTACAACTTCAATGATGGCAGAGCCGCAAACACCCGTTACGCCTGTTACACCAGAGGCTATGTCAAAGCCCGGTTCGTCAGACCACATGTCGACGCCGATCACCTTGATTCTTGGCTCAAGCGTTTCGGGATCAATGCGTACCCGTTCAATTGCGCCGGGAGCAGCACGCTGACCGCAGGAGATTTCGGCTCCTTCAAATGCCGGTCCTGTCGGAGAGGAAGCGGCAACGGTTTTTTCTGCATTGCCAAGCACGATTTCCGCGTTTGTGCCCACATCCACAACCAACATCTGGCTATCCTGACGGTGAGGGCCTTCACAAAGGGTTACAGCGGCAGCATCAGCACCCACATGTCCGGCAATACATGGAAGGGTATAGACACGCGCGCCCTTGCTGACCTGAAGGTCGAGGTCCAGTGCCCAGCTATGAACGGCTCCCGAAACGGCAAGCGCGAAAGGCGCGCCTCCAAGTTCTGTCGGGTCAATGCCAAGAAACAGATGGTGCATGATCGGATTGCCGACGAATACAAGGTCCATGATGTCCTTGGGTTCGACCACGGCTTCGGTGCAAACATTTTCGATCAGGTTGTTAAGGGCGGTGCGAACGGCCGTTGTCATGGCCTCACGGCCATCCGGATTCATCATGACATAGGAAACCCGGCTCATGAGGTCTTCACCAAAACGGATTTGCGGGTTTGGTGCGCCAGACGATGCGATGGTTTGTCCAGATAGCAGCGACACCAGATGCATGGCTATGGTTGTGGAGCCGATGTCACATGCGATGCCGTAAGCTTCGTTTTTCAGTCCGGGATAAATCGAAATAATCGAAGGCCGGGAAGTCTCCATGTCCATATGGATGACGGCTGTGACCTTCCAGTTGCCATCTCTAAGACGCTTCTGAACCCTTGGAAGAAGATAAGAGTCGACCATGAGGTCTTCCCAGCCCCAATCCCGACAAAGCGCCTCTTTCAAACGGTCGAGATCGCCCAGTGGCTTATGCATGTCGGGCTCTTCCACCTCGACATAGCAAAGCTGTACAGCCGGGTTACGCTCGATGATGCGGCCATCATCAACTTTCCGAACCACTGCAGCATTGATCTGCCCGTCCTGGGGGATGTCCACGACCAGATCGCCTTCGACAGTCGATGAACAGGAGAGGCGGCGGCCTTCTTTCAACTCGCGTTTTTCCGAGTAACGCGTTTCTTTTGCGCTGAATGGTGAAATGTTCTCAAGCGAAGAAGTAATGCCGTGTTTTGCGAATTCACCGGTCTGGATATCAATCTGGCAACGCCCGCAAATGCCGCGCCCGCCACAAACCGATTCCACATAAACTCCGAGTTCCCGTGCTGCATCGATGATCATTGTACCCTTTGGAAAACGGCCACGTTTTCCCGAAGGCATGAAGAGGACGAGATGATCTTGCTTTTCGGTCATGAATTGATCCTGATTTTAACAGGCTAGATTGAAGAGTTTGAGGAGGATGTCTGTCTGCTTTGCGACACATAGGGCATTTTCCTTGCAGATTGAAGCGTCCGGGTCAAAAGTTTCTAACCAACGAAATCCAGAACTTGCCGCTGGAACACTTCGATTGCGGATTCAGAGCCGCTTCCGCCTGCCAAAGGCCCTACTTCATACTGCGGAGAGTTGAGCGAGCGTTGCATTTTCTCACAAACCCAAATGTCTTCTGTCTGGAAATCTCCGGTCTCGAGTGGATGTTTTGTCCAATTATTCGAGGTAATCTCTCCGCTTTGCTTGTCAAATCCGGGTGCTGATTTCGGCGTTCCTTCCATGTCAAACCAGCTTTTTGGAACCCAGGTTCTGGCACGCATGATGGTTTCTCCCGCAGAAACAGGTTCCAAGCTTGAAATTGTCAGGGACCATTTGCTTGGTGTTACAATCGTCGTCGGGAACAGCATGTATACACCACCATATCCTGGTGATTCGGCGCCGGGCACTTCATTTGCTCCACCCATTTGCGAGACTTGATCTTCGACGAATTTCGGAACGCGGTTGCGGATATCATCACGTTCAGTGGAATACCAAACAAGATTTAGTCCGTGAATATCCCATACGTTCTTGTCGGGCAGGGGACCGCCGAGCGTGTTTTCATGCAAATATGCAAGATGATATCCGTCAATTGCGTTTTCATAGAAGACTTTCCAGTTGCATTTGATGCGGTAGACAAACTCTTCGCCTGCACTCAAGCTATTGGCGGTGATTTCATGCGGCCACTCAGCTCTCTGTAGCGGCGCAAGCCAGTCTTCAAAGGAAAGTTCAGGATCGGGAGAGGGGTTTGCAAAAACCATCTCTTTGAAGACGCCAATAGCTGCAGGCTTGAGACCCAAATTCGGCTTGTCCAGGGTTTTGAAATGGTCTGCGTTTGGCAAGCCGCGCAGCCTGCCGTCCAGCATGTAGGTCCATCGATGATAAGGACATACGATGGTCTTGCCTGCATTGCCTTTGCCTTCCAGAACTTCTGTTCCACGATGGCGGCAGATGTTATGAAAGGCGCGCAGGTTTCCCTCTCCATCGCGCAGAATTGCAATCGGGTGATTTCCGATGCGGCATGTGACAAAGTCGCCGGGCTCTTTCAGGTCAAATGCCATGCAGGCAAAGGACCATGTCTTTGAAAATAATCTCTCGTGCTCAAGCGACAACCAGTCTTGAGAGAGGTAGGCTTCACGTTTCAGTAGTTGCCTAGGTTCATCACTGAAAGTGTATGTCATGGGTTTGCTCAGGAGCCTGGATAAACATCAATTCCGAATATGCTGTAGATGCCCATGCGCCACAAGACATCATAAAAGAAATACCACAGGCCGAAGATCAGCCACATGATGTTCACAGCCCAATACAAGACAGAATCGGTTTGTCTTGAAACCGGCAGTAGCAAGTGTCCGCTGTCGCCCCGGAATGCAAAAACTGCCCAAAAGATAAAGAGCAAACCCCAAACCCAATAATGGTTGTAAACCGTTGCAATGATCAGAAGCGCGAGGGTGAGCCAGTTGATTTGTGCTGGATTTATCATGCTTTGTATATTTCCGTTGGGTTAGACCTCATAGTGCCCGGTTACTGATTCCTAATTATTAATTTGTATGTTTTGTCAGGATTTGCCCTTAGAAGTTAAAAACTTCAGGCACATTCCCTTAGCGTAAAGTTATCAATGATCAGTTGGCAAAAATGTTCTGGGAACACTTTATCATAGTCTTTTTACCATCATTGATGGGGTATTTGTTGGTTTTTCGCTTCGACAAATATCTCGCGCCAGAATGGTTGAGTACAGAGTATCCTTACGGATATTTGCCGCACGCATTTGTCATTCATGGTCTGCTCTCCACCCTTGTGGCGCATTCCATACTTTCAATTTATCCGGAAAGACCTGAGCTGTTTTCCAGAGAGGGTATGAATTACTCTGACTTGCTGACAAATATTCTTATTAGCTCGGGTGTATTTGGCTTCTTAAGTTGCCTCATAGCAATTTTATGCACTTCCCGTTATTGGGAAGTACGGTTTCATAAGGAACAAGAGCAAAAGAAACCTTCGAACTTTGGTAGGCAAGGCGCAGCCAAGCGTTCAAAGCAAGACAATTGGTGGCGCTTCTGGAGTTAAGCAGCAGCTCCGCGCCTGCGTCCACCTGTACGTCGGCCACGGGCGCCAGCAGGGGCAGCATCGGGATCCTTGTTGAAAGCAATCCATGCCGCGCCGCCGTCATCCTGGTTGAGCAGAAAGTTCGCAGCGCGGATCGCTTCCATTTCCTTGCCTGCCCGCGGTTTGGTTGAGCCCAGGCCGAACAGTTTCACAAATGTCTCGTCGTCCATGTTCGGTGGAAGGATAATGCCGGCAGCCTCAACCTGCGCTCTTTTCTCGGCGATCTTGGTAGGTCCGACCGGCAAAGCAACGGGGTTCATGATCGCGCTGGTCATGCCTGCAGAAAAAGCCATCGGCAGGAACGCGTTGTTGATGCCATGGCGGTTCGGTAGGCCAAAAGAAATGTTGGAGGCGCCGCAGGTCGTGTTAACGCCAAGCTCCTGGCGCAGACGGCGAACGAGTGTGAATACCTGGTGGCCTGCTGTTGCCATGGCTCCAATCGGCATAACAAGCGGATCAACAACAATGTCATTTGGCTTGATGCCATAGTCGGCGGCACGTTCCACAATTTTCTTTGCTACCGCAAAGCGGACATCCGGATCTTCGGAAATTCCGGTATCATCGTTGGAGATTGCCACAACGGGCACATCATATTTCTTCACGAGCGGTAGAACGGTTTCAAGGCGTTCTTCTTCACCCGTTACAGAGTTGAGAAGCGGGCGTCCTTTTGCAGCTTTCAGGCCGTTTTCAAGCGCACCGGGAACCGAGGAATCAATGCAAAGCGGGCAATCGGTTACACCTTGTACAACCTCAATCAGCTTCGGCATCAGATCAGGCTCGACAAAGTTGTTGTCAGCGTAGCGCGGGTCTTCTGCCATTTTATTGGAGAATACCGCACCGGAATTGATGTCCAGAACTGTTGCTCCTGCTGCAACCTGGGCAATGGCATCTGATTCTACCCTTGAGAAATCACCTCGCTCCAGCTCTTCGTTCAATACTTTGCGGCCGGTTGGGTTGATGCGCTCACCAATCACGCAAAATGGCTG
>JBCCYR010000072.1:0-9579 GCA_039189355.1 Pseudomonadota bacterium | reverse complement strand
GCTGTCGCGGCACTTCTATTGCCAATTGCTGCAAATGCTCAAGAAATCGATAACGATGACAGTGATGCAACTCAGCTTGACCGTTTGATTATTTCTGCTGGCAGGACGCCGGTTGAGGCAGATAAAACAGGAACTTCAAACACAGTAATTGATGCTGAGCAAATCGAGCGGAGTCAGTCCCGTTATGTAGCTGACGTCTTACGCCAAGTTCCCGGTGTGGATGTTTCTAGAACTGGCTCATTTGGCGGATTTACCCAAGTGCGTATTCGGGGCGGTGAAGGCAACAATGTGCTTGTACTTATTGATGGAGTTGAAGTCTCAGAAACTTCAGGAGGTGAATTTGACTTTGGGAGTCTTCAAACAAGCGATATAGAACGTATCGAAGTTTTGCGTGGGCCGCAAAGCGCATTTTATGGTTCGGATGCATTATCTGGCGTTATCAGCATTATTACCAAAGGTGGCAGACGAAACAGCAAGGAAGCCGGGTTCACCGTTGAATATGGTACGGACGAAACAAGACTATTTTCCGGTTATGCACGTGGTGGTACAGAAACGTTTGATGGAAGCATCTCAATAAGCCAGCGTATTACCGATGGCTTCAACATTTCCAGTCTTGGCAATGAAGAAGATGGAGATGACAATCTCACCGTTAATGGCAAATTTAGCCTCGACGTTGCTGAAGGCTTGATACTCGATGGTACTGCTCGTTATGTGAACAGGGATAGTGATGTCGATGATCAGCCATTTGTCTTCATGCCAGCCCTTGGTCTTTTTGTACCTGTCGTTCAAGACACCAATGCGTTTGCTGAAACAGAAGAGGTATTTGGTGCTTTAGGGCTAACTTATGATTCTCTGGATGAAGCTTGGACATTCAAAGCACGAGTTTCTGGCGCTGATATCACTCGCAACAGCTTTAACGGTGCATTCAACTCTTTTTTCAATACTGAAGGTGATAGATATAAGGCTTTAGGTCAGATCACCCATCGCTTTGATGATGTGAACGGCAATCGTCATAGTATTACAGGAGGATATGAGTGGGAACGGGAAACGTTTGCAGTGCTCCCACCGCAGCCAGCTAGCCCAGGTTCACTTGTTACACGGATTCGTGAAACTGAGTCGCTTGTGGCCGAGTATAGGGGGGAATTTGACGAACAATTCTTCTTGAATACCGCTGTCCGTCACGACTTCAACGATCAATTTGAGGATGCCACCACTTATAGTGTCTCCTCTGCCTGGAAAGTTCCCGGTAGCAACACACGGATTCATGCGTCCGCAGGAACCGGTGTTGTCGCTCCTACATTTTTTGAGCAATTTGGATTTATTCCGGGCACTTTCATAGGCAACCCGAATCTTGTTCCGGAAGAATCTTTTGGTTGGGATGTGGGGATTGAACAGAAGTTTTTCGACGGAGATGCGGTTATTGATGTTACCTATTTCCAACAGGATCTGAGGAATGAAATTGCTTCAAGAAACAATACGGTATTTAACCTAGCCGGCACTAGTGAGCGTGAAGGTATAGAGGTGGCCATCAAGGCATACCTTGGAGAAGGGTTTTCGGTTTCAGGTAACTACACTTATCTAGACTCCACTGACCCAGCAGGAGTTCAAGAGGTTCGTCGTGCACCGCATTCTGGTTCTGCTAGAGTTGATTATGTTTCCCCTGAATTAGGACACACCTTCTTTGTAGAAGCTGTGTTTAATGGAACTATGACTGATATTTTCAGCACAACCCCAGACTTCATCACGTTCACACCGCAAATTGTGGAATTGGATTCCTTCACCGTGGTCAATGTCGGTGGTTCATATAAATTGAATGAAAACTTCGAAGTATATGCCCGTGTCGAAAACCTGTTTGATGAGGAATACGAAGAGGTTTTCGACTATAACACACAAGGCGTGGAAGCATTTTTCGGGGTTAGAGGCAAATATTAAGTTATGAGTCGAATATCCCTAACCAGTATCGCTTTGCTTGCGGCTTTCGTACTGAACGGGATTGCCAACCATACAAAAGCAGAAACGGCCCCAAAGCGGGTCGTTTCCATGAATGTCTGTACCGATCAGCTTGCGATGATGATTGCGGAGACCGGGCAGTTGCATTCCGTTTCATGGCTCGCTGCCGATCCGGGCATATCCGTATTGGCAGAGGAGACAAAAGACCTAACGCTCAATCACGGTTTGGCGGAAGAGATTTTCCTGATGCAGCCGGACTTGGTGATTGCAGGCACGTATACGACACGTGCAACCGTAAACCTTTTAAGAAAGACGGGCATCCGCGTCGAGGAATTTCCACCAGCGTCGTCATTTCAAGACATCGAGAAAAATATCAGGCGCATGGCGGGTATTTTGGGCAAGCCAGAAAAGGGTGAAGCGTTAGTCCAATCCTTCCGGCAGCAATTGGGGGCGCTGTCGGAAAAGCAGCCAAGCGACAAGCGCCTCGCCCTCTACTACGCCAACAGCTACACATCGGGAGCTGGCACCCTGGCGGACGAGATAGTAGACGCGTCGGGTCTACGTAATCTGGGAAAGGAACTTGGATATACTGGCACCATTAAACTACCTTTGGAGCTTTTGGTTGCCAATGAGCCTGAACTGATTGCGGGGCGCGAAAGGGATTTTGGGAAGCCTTCAAAAGCTGAGGAAAACTTCTCTCATCCTGCTTACAAGGCTGTTGCAGGTGAAGGCCGTGGCATCTCGATTGAAAGCAAGTATTGGGTGTGTGGCGCTCCATTCGTTCTCAAGGTATCCAGAGAACTTCGGGAATTCGCAGATGAAAACTAAGCATATCAGTCAAGGCTTGAATTATCCCGTCCTGATAGGCTTGCTATCGATTGGCGTAATTTTTCTTTTCGGAATGTCTTTGCTGATCGGTCCTTTGGCTGTTGGGGTTGCTGATGCATGGGAAGGGCTCTTTTCAGATAGCGAGCTTCCTTTGGCATTGATCATGCAGGAAATTCGTCTTCCGCGGGCAGTTTTAGGAGCTGTGATTGGCGCGACGCTTGGGTTGGCGGGCGCTGTCATGCAAGGGTTATTGCGCAATCCGTTGGCTGAGCCCGGGCTACTTGGTATTAGTGCTTCAGCCTCCCTTGGTGCGGTATTGGCAATCTATACAGGGTTCTCCGCTGTCTTTCCTTTGGGTCTTCCAATAGCAGCACTGATGGGTGCGGTACTTGCTGTTCTGCTGATCCTTGCGATAGCCGGAATGTCTGGAAGCGTGCTGACAATCATTCTTGCGGGTATTGCCGTTTCCAGTTTTGCCGGAGCGATGACATCACTCACGCTTAACCTGTCTCCAAACCCGTTCGCCGCACTTGAAATCGTGTTCTGGATGCTCGGATCATTGAATGACCGGTCCATGGTGCATGTCCAACTTGCTGTTCCCTTCATAGTCATTGGTTGGATCATGCTTTTGAGTGTTGGTCGTGCGCTCGACGTTCTCACGCTCGGAGAGGATGTTGCTGCGAGCAGTGGTGTAAACATGAAGCGTGTTCGATTGCTTGCAATTTTTGGGACTGCGGCAAGTGTCGGCGCTGCGACAGCGGTGGCGGGTGCAATCGGTTTTGTAGGCTTGATTGTGCCGCATATCTTGCGACCGCTGGTTGGAGCCCAACCTTCCAGACTCTTACCTGCAAGTGCTTTGGGTGGCGCACTTTTGTTGCTGGCCGCTGATATCGCAGTTCGTGTGATTGCACCGGAAAGAGACCTGAAGATCGGTGTTTTAACCGCGATCATTGGAGCACCCTTCTTTCTCTGGATTGTGCTGAGTTACCGGAGGTCTTTGTTATGAAGCTCCTCTCAGTAAACAAGCTTTCTGTATCTCGTGGGCCAAAACAGGTGCTGCGAAATGTATCCCTTGAGATTGCACAAGGTGAGTTTGTTGGCCTCCTCGGACCAAATGGTGCGGGTAAATCAACCTTGCTCAAGGCAATCCTGAATCTGGTGAACTCCACAGGTAGTATTCAATTTCAGGGAAACGATGGACGTTTGATGCGGGAAATTAAGCGTGCACGTTATGCAAGTTATCTGCCGCAGGAGCGCGAGGTCAATTGGCCAATCACAGTCAAGAACATCGTTTCTTTGGGGCAGACTTATTCAAGTTCATTGGCTAGAACTAAGCAATCCAACAAGGACGAAGTTGTAGTTGAAGCGATGCGCAGAATGGATGTTTTGCAACTGCAAGATCGAAGGATAACCGAACTCTCTGGTGGTGAGCAGGCCCGCGTACTAATCGCTCGCGCGTTAGCCCAAGACACTCAACTTTTGTTGGCAGATGAGCCAGCTGCCGGACTGGACCCTGCCCATCAAATCAGCTTGATGAAAAGTCTGCATGATTTAACATCAGAAGGGAAAAGCGTTGTTGCCTGTTTGCACGAAATACCACTCGCTGCCCGCTGGTGCAGTCGGATTGTGGTTCTGAACAGTGGAGCCATAGTTGCTGACGGGTCTCCTGAGGAAGTGCTTAATGAGACATTGGTCAGCCAGGTTTATGGTGTTCAGACATACAGAACCAAAACGGATGACGGACTGCTGGTTGTCCCGACTACACTTATTGAGCATGAAACAAAATCTGGAGGAGATTACAAATGGCCAGAAACTCGGAACTGATCGACAGTCATCTTGCAAACTGGCAAACCGGTTGGAGTATGGGAGCATTTGGCGCTTTGGCTGAGTTCCATCAGGATGACGGCGAGGAACTGCTTTCTACGGATCAAAACGCTGTTTGTCGTGCGACCAGTCGCGGAGCAATCCGGTTTGACCCGCAAGCTGTCGAGTCTCTCAGGCCGATAGCGTATGAAACGCTCAGCCCCCGAACACATCGCTGGAACCAGGCGGTTGCTCTATGTCTGCCAATGGGCGATTCCAAATCCAATCAGCGTTCAGTTTTGACCGAGATTGGTCCTGATGAAGATGCGATATTGCCGGCCAATCGGCAGGAAATTCTGTTCGATATGGGATTGTCGCTTTTGAACTGTGACTTTTGTATCAGGACGTCAAACGGGGAACTTTTACAGGTTTTAAGGGAAAACCTCGGACGGTCTCTCTTTGAACAGCACAATCCTGCAATGGGCGCGATTTTGAAACATCACCCAAATCGCGTCTCCATTACAAAAGCGGGCAGGGTCGAGGTTTTCCAGAAAATCGGTGGACCGGATACAGGCGGTAAGTCCCCAATAGGTCCACACACACATGTCTTGCCCAATTTGTTGAAATCAGGACGGACACATACTGCAAACACCCCCATTCCGGAGGGTTGGATACCAATTGCATATCTGCACCCCGGAAATCCGGTAAGTGGTCCATTGGGAGAAGATCGTGAATTTGAACCGGTTCTCTATGAACAGTTCCAAGCGCTTGTGGAAGCATACGGCCTGCCTGAAACTGTCAGCCTCAAGCAGGAACTAAAAGACGCTCTACGCAAAGGCGTTAGTCCTGAAATGTTTGCCGAACCTGACGAGCGGTATACACGTGCGGCGCTGCGTGTTGGCCTGCGTCAGCATAATCACCTCGCAGCATTGAACGGTGATCACGACATGAGCGCACTGATTTCGCAGTGGCGTGATGTGTTCGATGCAACAAGAGAAAAGGAAGAGGCAGACGAAGAGGCTCCTGGGCATTGACCTTTGAAGTAACGCCTGAAGCTACGTTTTCAGGCATTGAGAAGGATACGAAACTAAACAATCCAAGATATGTGGCTTAAGGCAAGGTTAAAGTAAAAGTGAGTGGTGTTATCGTCTGTTTCGACAGCTTCGATAGTGGACTTAAGTGCTCAACTTATGCTTAGTTTTGTATGGGCCAGTTACCGAACCTAAATCCACCTTTTGGAGCATAACGTGAAATTATCTGTTCAGATTATGTTGACCGCTGTTTTTGCTTTTGGAGTGGGTCTAACCAGTTTGACCCCTTCCATTGCCCAGGGTTCTGAGAGTGTTGTTCTTGAGTTGAACAAGCTTGAGCCTGCGGACAAGGACTGTCTGTTGACGTTTGTCGTTTCGAGCAAGTCGTCCAAAAATCTCGATAAGCTGGCTTACGAGTTTGTGGTCTTTGATGACCAGTTGCGTGTGCAGCGGATGACTGTTTTTGATTTTCGCGAACTTGAGGCCGGTAAACTGAGGGTTCGCCAGTTTCAGCTTCCTCAAACGCAATGCAGTGGTTTGGGACGCCTCCTGATCAACGATGTTTCAGCCTGCGACGGTAATGAAGTGGATGCCTCCCTTTGTTCCTCCGGTCTTCAGATTTCAAACAAGACCAATATCGAATTCCTCAACTGAGAGTATTCCCCATGAACGAATTTCTGAATCCAATCTTTGTCTTCGTCGAGCTTGGCGGCCCGGTCGTTGCAATTCTGCTTTTCCTTTCGGTCGGCGCCTTGGCATTAATCGGATTGAAAGCAGTCAAATTCTTTTATTGCAGGGTCGGGTTTCACAGAAATGCGGAACAGGCGCTTCAACTCTGGAAACAAAGAAAGCGTTCTGATGCAATTCAAAGATTGCAGGGAACCAGAAGCGCGCTGGAGAAGACGCTTCTCGTCTCCATGGAACAGATCAATCGCGGCAAGACCTATCGGGAAGATTTGGAAGATGAAGTTGCCGGGGTCGCGGTTCGGGAGCTCCATGAACTGCAGCGGGGATTCCGTGCCCTGGAAGCAATTGCCCAGATTGCTCCCTTGCTCGGGCTTTTCGGAACGGTGCTCGGAATGATTGATGCTTTTCAGAAGTTGCAATCGGCTGGCAATTCGGTTGACCCGTCCATTCTGGCGGGCGGGATATGGGTTGCGCTGCTGACAACGGCTGCCGGTCTCGCAGTCGCCATGCCGATTTCACTCGTCCTGACCTGGTTTGAGACAAGACTGGAAGACGAGAAAGTTGCAATTCAGGCGATGACTTCTGATCTCATCAGCAACAATACCGGTCTGGCAGAAGGTTCGATTACGTCATTACCTGAAGATGCCGAGGTGGCCTATGCGCATTGAGTTTTCCCAGCGCCGCAGGAAGTATCCCTCACTTACTTCGCTGATTGACATCATTTTCCTTTTGCTGCTGTTCTTCATGCTGTCTTCGACTTTCAGCAAATATACCGAAGTGCAAGTGACCGCGGCCCAATCGGGCGGTGGTCAGGCAAACGAACGACCTGAACTGTTCATATCGCTTTCTGGCGATGCTTGGAGAGTAAACGGGGAGGAAGCAGATTTCTCCAACATACAACAGGTGCTCGAGAAGTATCGCTCCGAACAGCAGGTAAAAGCGATATTGCGTGTGACGGAAACAGCAAGCTCACAAAACCTTGTTGATGCAGTTGAACTGCTTAATCAGGAAAAAATACAAGTTACTTTGGTGCGGTGATGATCAGGATTGAAAACACCAGAACGAGAAAGGAAAAAGACAGTACGATTGCGCTCATAAACATCGTTTTTCTGATGCTCGTCTTTTTCCTGATCGCTGGTACGATTGTTCCACCACTTGATAGTCAGATAAGCCCCATTCTCTCTGGCGTTGAACAGAACGCTGAGCTTGAAAACACGATTTCCGTGCGTGCGGATGGCACGACTTATTTTCAGGGGAATCCGATTACTCCGGCTGATTTTGTTTCAGAGTTTTTGCGCGACATAGAAAATTCAAACAGACCTGTCAGGATACTTTCAGACAAGGATTTGGGTGCTGTGCAACTGGTTGATGTGATCAATCAGCTGCAATCGGCAGGTGCTCCTTCCATTCGTGTTGTCACTGAAAGGAAAGGATCGTGAGAACAGGTCTGATTAAATGGCCGACAGCGCTTTTCCTCTCTTTCCTGGTTCATGCCGGGATTGCTGGATACTTTAAGAAGGGACCGGAAGAAATCCTGATCGAAGGGGGCGCCCCGGTTGAAATGGCGACACTGGGAAATGCTTTTGCAGATACAATTGCCAGCGGTGACCCAAGCGAAACGATGGAGCCGGTCGAACCGGTAGAGGAAGAACTGGAGCCTGTTGAAGAATTAACACGGGAGAATGCGGTTGAGCCTTTAGAGACCATGCAACCGGTAACACCTGAGGTTACACAAGAATCCAACCCATTGCAGGAAGTGACCCAGACCCCTCAGCCTGTCACTGAGCCCCTCGAACCAAACCCCCAGGAACAGCTGGAAATTGCTGCATTGACCCCTGAGACGCTGGAGGAAGCGCAAACACCGGATGTGCTTGCGCCTGCCGTTCCGGAAATCGAGACTGTCCCGGTTCCACAACAGAGGCAAGTGATCGAGCCAAAACCGGAACCAAAGAAGCAAGCCGAACCAAAGCCGAAGAAAGAGCAGGTTAAAAAACCGGAACCAAAAAAGCCTGTCAAAAAGAAAGCAGAGCAGAAAAAGAAAAAACGGGAAGTTGCTAGTGGTGACCGGGGCAAGCAGAAATCAACCCAGAAAAGCGGTGCAAAGGATGGAAAGGCTGAAGCAAAGTCAAAGAAAACCGGGAGAAAAAACCGTCTTGCAAGCCTTGCGGGCAATGCAGCGGTTTCAAATTACCCGGGCAAAATCGTACGCAAGCTTCGCCGCTCTCTCAGGTACCCAAGCGCTGCAAAGAAGAAGAAAATTCGTGGACAGGTCATGGTGAGTTTTACCGTATCGCGCGGCGGACAGGTGAGTGGCGTTCGCGTCGTCAAAGGTTCCGGCTCGTCCATCCTGGATGATGCTGCCGTAAAAACAGTGCTGCGCGCAGCGCCGTTCCCGAAAATCCCCGAAGGTGCCGGAAAATCAAGATGGGCTTTCAGGGTACCACTCGCGTTTCAATAACACTGCAATCAAAAACTGCTGGGTTGGGTTCCCCTTGTTGTGTACGACTTCAGTATTGGGAGCCGGAGCGGAACTGCCCGTATCGTCCGGCGGCGTGAGACTCTCACACCCTGCCAGCGGTCCCAAATCTCGGCATGCTGGACAGCAGAATAATAAATACGGGTACGATACTTCATCAAAAACACTCCAATCATAATCACTGATTAAAGTGTTGCCTCCACCCATTGAATGCACCGGATAAAACGGAGACTGGCGGCACAGCTTGCCAACCTGTAACTCGTTCCTAAACGTGCCTTCGATCACTAGAGCTCCATTGCTTGTCTTTGTGCAGTGGATATACTATTAATTGAGGGGATTGAAATGAAACGTAACTTTGGAGAAAGATTGTGGCTTGGACTAAACCAGAAATCATCGAAGTGAGCTGTGGAATGGAAATCAGTCGCTATGCGCCTGCTGATGGTGCCGATGAACCAATCTTGTTCTAAACAGCAAGAGTAATCCGAAATTTGAGGAGCGTGCGAGATGACAGATCATCTGCGCGCTCTTGTTTTAGGTGCTGCTGCAGGTGGCGGGCTGCCACAATGGAATTGTGGATGTGAAAATTGCCAAGCCGCACGAGATCCAGATAACCCTCTAAATCCGCAAACGCAATCCTCTCTGGCAATCTCCAGAAACGGGCAAGATTGGGCGCTGCTGAATGCATCGCCGGACATTAGAAGCCAAATGGCCGAAAATCCTTGTCTCCATCCGCGTGGCCGACGTCATACACCTGTACAATCAATATTGCTTACGAATGGAGATATTGATCATATCTGCGGATTG
>JBCCYR010000071.1:0-9612 GCA_039189355.1 Pseudomonadota bacterium | reverse complement strand
GGCATCGTGGCGGAGTGGTGACGCAGCGGATTGCAAATCCGCGTACCCCGGTTCGATTCCGGGCGATGCCTCCACCGGAACAGAAAATACGATTTGGAAGCTCTGGAAGATGAATTTTGAACTGGCCCGCGAAAAAATGGTCGACTGCCAGATCCGGCCCAATAACGTAACCCGTCACGAGATTTTGGCAGCAATGCTTTCTGTGCCGAGGGAAGAGTTTGTTGGAGATGAAATGCGTGAGCTTGCCTATCTCGACCGGGATATCGAAATACAAAATACCGGTGGCAAGGCACGCTATATGATGGCTGCAACACCACTCTCCAAACTGATTCAACTCGCTGATCCGCAGTCTGAAAATGTTGCCCTGGTGGTAGGCTCAGGAAACGGCTATTCGTGCGCTTTGTTGTCCATGCTTGTCATGTCCGTTGTTGCACTTGAAGAAGACAATACACTGGCGGAACAATCCGGCGAAAGACTTTCAAGTCTCGGCTATGACAATGTGGTTGTTCTGAGTGGAGCATTGAATGAGGGCTGGGAGCGCGAGGCGCCCTATGACATCATTCTGGTAGAAGGTTCGGTTGAAGAGATATCGGAAAGACTACTTGACCAACTGGCGGAAGACGGTCGATTGGTGGCTGTAGTGGGGCAGGGTAATGCCGCACAGGCAACCCTGTTTCACAAGACAGACGGACTTGTCGGAAAACGTGAAGTGTTTAATTGTTCGATTCCCAAATTGCCGGGGTTTGAGAGAATTGAAGGGTTCAGCTTCTGAAGTTTGTTTGTGTCATATCTACCACACTGCGTGACAAATCTTCCCAAATTGCCGTTTCAGCGTGGTTATTATAGCTGTTAACAAACTTTAATTTGACGATTTTTTTGAGCGCAGTATGTTCATTTTCATGCAAGCTGGGGTAGCGGAGTTGTTAGTTTGTTGAATTCACCCAAAAAACGGAACAAGTTATCAATGCAGAACTATGCGCGGACCGTAGTTGTGACTTGTGCCTTTCTGCTCTCTGGAATGAGTGCTGCGAGTTCCGAAACAATCAATAGCGCCCTTGCAGCTGCATATAACAACAATCCGACATTGAACGCACAACGCGCTGCAACGCGTGCAGTGGACGAGGGGGTTGCGATTGCCAAATCAGGCTTTCGCCCGACCATAACGGGCAATGCCAACATTGGCTTATCGAGAACGAAAACCAATACCAGCCTTCCTGGTTTTATCTCCGGCGGGAACGTCACCAATCTGGCCCCCGGTCAGTTTGGAGTTGTGATCAACCAGACGCTCTGGGACAGCCTGCTGACCCAGAACAACGTGAGCGCTGCAAAGGCCGCTGTTCGTGCCCAGCAGGAAGCGCTTAGAAATTCCGAACAGAATATTCTTTTCAATGGTGCTAGCGCTTATCTTGATGTGCTACGGGATCGCGCAATTCTTGATTTTCAGAGGCAGAGCCTGGCGTTTCTTCAGGAGCAGGTGCGGTCAGAACAAGCGCGCTTTGATGTAGGTGAGGCGACAAGAACCGATGTGGCGCAGGCGCGTGCGAGCCGTGCAGCGGCAGAGGCTGACGTTAGCCTTGCATTGGCGAATTTGCGTTCCAGTGAAGCTGTTTACCGGCAGATTATCGGTAATGCACCGACAAAACTTTCTCCAGTGAAGGGCGTGGCAAAGCTCGTCCCGAAGTCCGTCGATTCAGCTATAAAAGTTGCCGAGCGGGAGCATCCGGCAATCCAGTCTACTGAACACTTGGTTGATCAGGCAATTTTCAATGTCAAAGCTGCTGAAAGCGGTCTTCTGCCAACAGTAGGATTGCAGGGCAGTGCTACACGCAGTTTCGATCAAAGCACGACCTCAAGTATCACTGAAAATCTTTCGGTAACAGCAACGCTGACGGTTCCGATTTATCAGGCGGGCCGTCAATCCGCCACGGTAAGGCAGAACAAGGAAACCCTTGGCCAGACTAGAATTCAGGTGGACGAAAGTGTGGATAATGTTCGCGCTGCAGTTGTATCCGCTTACAGCCAGTTTGAAGGTGCAAGAGCCGGGGTTATTGCCAACCAGGAACAGGTCCGGGCCGCCAAACTTGCACTTGATGGTGCTGTGGAAGAACGCAAGGTTGGGCAGCGCACAACCCTGGATGTACTGGATACACAAACACAGGTGATCGACGCCCAGATTGCGCTCACCAACTCCAACCGGGATTTGAAGGCTGCCGGGTATGCAATTCTTTCAGCGATCGGCAGGCTAAACCCGCAACGCATTGGTTTGCAGGTTGCCATTTATGATCCGAATGATCACCTGGAAGGAGTCGAAGACAAGTGGTTCGGACTGAGAATTCCCAGCGGCAACTGAGTGCTTGGTATCTGGTGATAAGAAGCATTCCTTCTATCCTTTTCTGTATGACCCGTTATCTTTCTGAAAAATCGCGCTAGAATGAGAATGATTCGGGTATTCATTTTGATATCTACGGGGAAAGATCAAAGGAGCTGGATATGGGCGAAGCGGCGGCTAAAGAACCCACAATGGAAGATATTCTCTCTTCCATACGAAGGATCATTGCGGAAGAGGGTGAGCAACCGGCAGAGACAGCGTCTGGCGCAGAGTCATCACTAGACAGTCCGGTTGAGGTTTCTTCAGAGGAAAAACCTGCAAGCTTGCAGGAACTGGCTCAAAGTCTGTCGTCGCTAAATGAAACTCCCGCGACTGCGTCTGCCACACCGGAACCAGCCCCCGAACTGAAGGCTTCACCTGAGGCTGTTGCATCACGTCCGGAATCTGCTCCGGCAGTTCCTCCTGCATCCGCGGTATCTGGCAGCGCAAGTTCTCTTGCAGACATAGCTGCGGGTCTGAAAGCACAGGATATGACTTCGGCGCCTGAATTGCGCGCTCCTGAAGTCAAGGAAGCTCAACCGGTTGCTAAAGCCGAACCTGTTGCGCAATCCAAGCCAGCCGCAAAACCTGAGCCAGAGCCTTCTAAGCCTGAACCGGTTGCAAGATTTGTGTCTGAAGCGGCGAACCCTGAACCAAAGATCGAAATGGCAAACGCAACACCGGCTCCCAAGCCTTCAATTGAACCGGCCACACCGCCCGTGGTTGAGCCAAAACCTCAAAGCACAGTGGCACCATCTGCCGAGGAAACAGAATTCAAGGGCGCTCTAATGTCTCCAAGTTCAAATACGTCCGTTTCCGACTCCTTTGATCGCCTCAAACGCAGTGTTATGGATGATCTTGAGGCAAAGACAGAAGCCGTTCTGCGACCCATGCTGCGTGAATGGCTCGATGAAAACCTTCCAAACATGGTCGAGCGCATGGTACGCGAGGAAATCGAACGGGTTGCCCGCGGCATCTGACCGAAATCCAAATTGAAGATGCCTCAGGCAGCTATTCCGGATGCTGCCTTTTTGTTTTGAACATGACTGATCCAGTTTGAAACGACCCGCGTCCTCAGTCCTGCATTGCTTACAATCTCTGGCGGGTTGTCAGGGAAGTTTGCAATGATCTTGTGCGTTCCGGGCAGGATTTCAGCTGATTGTCGCATGGATTGCACATAATCGAGATCGAATTCCGGGTGGAACTGAAAACCGACAAAGTCGATATCTTCCCTGTTGTAGCACGCCGCCTGAACAGGGCTGACAGAATTGCCTGCAAGCAGATCAAAACACTCAGGCAGATGGGCTACGTGATCGCGATGAACGCAGGGAGAAGGGAAGCTGTCAGGCATGCCTTCAAATATCCAGTGCGCGCGTCCCTCTGCTGAAAGCCGGATATCTTCAGCCAGTCCGACTTCGGTTCCGTTTTCATTCGGACCGCAATTACCACCCAGTATCTGCACAACAGTTTGCATTCCCCAGCAGGAGCCAATGACCGGTTTCCCGGTCGCGAGAATTTTTTCCACATGATCAAGATAAGGCTTTGCCTCTTTGTCTCGGGATGACCAGTCAACACCAGATCCGGTAAGGGCAAACGCATTGTAGTCTTCAATCCGTATTTCGTTGTTTTGCATGTCAGGCTCGAAGGGGATGCTCACATCAAACTCTGTGTCGGGTGTATAGAGTGCCATTGCTTCGTGATATTTGTCGGAACCAATCTTCAGGCCGTTTTCATGCTTGGTTCTGATAATCTCGCCACTATTACCTTCAACAATCAGGATTTTGGTCATGTCTCAGGCCCTCCATGGTTGACTTGTCCAGGTTTGTTGGGTTTACACCTTTCCTCAAACTTGTTCGCAATGCAAAAGATTTTCCATGCTTGAAAAAACTTATGATGCAGCCTCTGTTGAGCCGAGGATTGCTGCAAAATGGGATAAAGCCGCCGCTTTCGCTGCCGGGGCAGGCGCGAAAGAGGGCGAGGATTCATATTGTATTGTCATCCCGCCACCGAACGTCACCGGTTCGTTGCATATGGGCCATGCACTCAACAATACGCTGCAGGATATCCTGATCCGGTTTGAACGCATGCGTGGCAAGGATGTGTTGTGGCAGCCGGGCATGGACCATGCCGGCATTGCGACGCAAATGGTGGTTGAGCGCAAGCTTGCGGAAGAAGGCAATATCCGCCGGACTGATCTCGGCCGCGAAGCATTCCTTGAGAAAGTATGGGAATGGAAGGCTGAATCAGGCGGCACGATTTTCAACCAGTTAAAACGCCTTGGCGCATCGTGCGACTGGTCGCGTGAACGGTTCACCATGGATGAGGGATTGTCGAAGGCGGTTCTGGAGGTTTTCGTCAAACTTTACAATGAAGGCCTGATTTATCGTGGCAAGCGCCTCGTAAACTGGGACCCGCATTTTGAAACGGCGATTTCTGATCTCGAAGTGGAGAACACGGAAGTTGACGGCCACATGTGGCACTTCAAGTATCCGTTGGCAGGCGGCGAGACTTATACATTCGTCCAGAAGGATGAAGACGGAAACGTAATCCTTGAAGAGGAACGCGATTACATTTCGATTGCGACGACACGCCCGGAAACGATGCTTGGCGATGGTGCTGTTGCCGTTCATCCGGACGACGAACGCTATGCGCCGATTGTCGGCAAGCTGTGCGAGATTCCGGTCGGTCCAAAAGAGCACCGCCGCCTGATCCCGATCATTACAGACGAGTATCCAGATCCGGAATTCGGCTCCGGTGCGGTGAAGATTACCGGTGCGCACGATTTCAACGACTATATGGTCGCCAAGCGCAACAACATTCCGCTGTACCGCTTGATGGATGTGAAAGCGGGAATGCGTGATGACGGTGCGCCTTATGCCGAATGTGCCGAGCAGGCGATGGCGATTGCCAAAGGTGCGGACGTGCCGGATGAAGCAACTGTTGATGCAATTAATCTGGTGCCGGATGAGTATCGCGGTCTGGACCGCTATGAAGCCCGCAAGAAGATTATTGCGGATATCGATGCCGAAGGGCTGGCAGTGATGGTCAAAGACGAAGAAGGAAATGAAATTCCTTTCGTCGAGAACAAGAAAATCATGCAGCCGTTCGGTGATCGCTCAAAGGTCGTCATTGAGCCGATGCTCACCGACCAGTGGTTTGCGGATGCCAAGACGCTTGCCGAGCCTGCAATTGCTTCCGTTCGTGAAGGCCGGACCAATTTCGTGCCGAAATCCTGGGAAAATACCTATTTCAATTGGATGGAAAACATTGAGCCCTGGTGTATCTCGCGCCAGCTTTGGTGGGGGCATCAGATTCCGGCCTGGTATGATGAAGAAGGAAATGTGTTTGTCGCATTAGATGAAGCTTCTGCTAAAGCGTTGGCCGGAGACGCGAGCTCTTTAACGCGCGATCCAGATGTTCTTGATACCTGGTTCTCTTCCGCACTTTGGCCTTTCTCAACCCTGGGTTGGCCGGATGAAACACCGGAGCTGAAAAACTACTATCAGACTGATGTGCTCGTAACCGGCTTTGACATCATCTTCTTCTGGGTTGCCCGGATGATGATGATGGGCCTGCATTTCATGAAAGACGGGGACGGTAACCCGGTAGAACCGTTCCATACGGTCTATGTCCATGCGCTGGTGCGCGACAAGGATGGACAGAAGATGTCCAAGTCCAAGGGCAACGTCATCGATCCGCTGGAACTGATTGATGAATACGGCGCAGACAGTTTGCGCTTTACGTTGGCGATCATGGCGGCGCAGGGCAGGGATGTTAAACTTGATACTGCCCGTGTAGCCGGATACCGCAATTTCGGTACCAAGCTCTGGAATGCAACCCGCTTTGCCCAGATGAATGGAGTAAGTGGAGGTTCTGGTTTTGATACTGCTTCCGCAAAACTCACCATCAACCGCTGGATACTGACCGAGCTTTCCAACTGCATTGAAGAAGTTACCGACAACACGGAACGCTACCGTTTCAACGATGCAGCTTCAGCGCTTTACAAGTTCGTCTGGAACACATTCTGCGACTGGTATCTGGAACTGTTGAAACCAACGTTCAACGGAGATGATGAAACGGCAAAAGCAGAAAGCCAGGCTTGCGCAGCTCATGTTCTCGACCAGATTTATGCATTGCTCCATCCGTTCATGCCGTTCATGACCGAAGAGCTTTTTGCTTTGACGGCAGACCGCGAGAACCTGCTTTGCCATACGTCCTGGCCTACAGCTCAAGTGAAAGACGGAGAGGCGGCTGCCGAGATCAACTGGCTTGTTGATGTCGTGTCGCAAATCCGCTCGGTACGAGCCGAAATGAACATCAAGCCATCCGCCATGCTCAGGCTTGAAATCGTGGATGCGGATGAGGAAACCCAGTCGCGTGTGGAAACACATCAGGGCGCGCTTTCAACATTAGCACGTCTGGAAGCTGTTGATTTCATTGATAATACTCCCAAAAACTCTGCTCAAATCGTTGTGGGCGAAGCAACCTACTGTCTGCCGCTGGAGGGGGTAATCAATTTTGCCGAAGAGCAGGCAAGGCTGGATAAGGAATTGAAAAAGCTTGCTGGCGAAATCAAGCGTTTGGAAGGCAAGTTGGGTAACGAAAAATTCGTTGCTAATGCACCGGAAGCAGTTGTTGCGGAGGAACGTCAGAAACTTGCCGATTATCTGGGGCAGAGGGAGAAAGTACAAAGCGCTTTTGAGCGGATAAGCGCTTGATCTCGTCTTCAAAAGAGAATCACTTACCAGAATTTCTTTAAAATTACCCACAGGTTTAAAAGTTTTTGCCGAAATATGTTGCGAATTTGCAACATTTGGCAGCTTTTACGTATACGTCAGAGTTTTATTGCAGCTTTTATGCGCTTTGTGATGGGGCGTCTAAAGACAGGCAAAATTTTAGCTGTTATGTGTCAAAAAAGTGACGAATACATCGGAGGGTCATAATGGGGCGTAACTCAACAATAAGAACGGTTGCTCTGGGACTACTAACATCATCTGTAATCTCAACAACTGCAGTAGCGGGCGGCTTTGATCGTGGCGGCGTGAATATCGACCAGTTGTTTGACCGGGATCGGTTGAGTGCGAGTGCCCGTATCACATATGTGAACCCGCAAAGAACAATCAATAACATCACTCGTCCTGGCCCTGTTCCTGGAAACGGATCTTCAATTGACATCGATGGCGATTTTTTTGTTCCGCGGTTTGGTGTGAAAACGAGTGTTACTGATAATGTAGATTGTCTGGCAAGTTACAGTGAACCATATGGTGGTGACTCAAATTTTGGCACGGGCAATATCTTCTCGCCTTCAACGAGTGAATTCTTTCTGGATACCCAGGACTATGGCCTGACATGTTCTTACCAGTTCGGTGCTGGCGATACATCTCTCGGTGATTCTTATATTCGGATTATCGGTGGTGGGTCATATATGGAAGCCCAAGGTTTTCTCTCCAGACAGAGCTTTTTGTTCGGTAGTGGGGCACTCGGTGTTGCGCCTTTGACTGAATTTGGCCTTGGCACATTCGATATTACTGATGAAACTGTCGGCTGGCGTGCTGGCCTTGCTTATGAAATCCCCGCGATCGCGCTCAACGCAACAGTTTTGTATAGTTCCCGTTACGATCTGGACTTTACCGGTATTCAGGATAATACGGGGTTTACAACACTAACTGCACCGCAGTTGGCAGGGATTGGCGGACCGACTATTCCCATCGCACTGGGTGGAGCTGAAATTCCACAAGCGCTTGATGTCAAATTACAAAGCGGCATCAACCAAACAACTCTCGCATTCCTGAATTTGCGTTGGCAAGATTGGGACCAACTGCAAATTCTTCCCGTTATTAATACAACCACTGGTGCGGCTACCGGTTCAACACTGGATGCATCCTTCCGCGATGGGTATACGGCAACAGTTGGTATCGGTAAGGAGCTATCGGAAAAATTATCAACATTGACATCCCTTACTTGGGATCGGGGAACTGCAACGATTGTCGGGACCCAGTCAGATACCTGGACACTTGCTGGCGGCCTTCGTTACAAGGAGGGTGAACATTTCCGCCTGAGCCTTGGTGGCGCAATCGGTATTCTGGAAGGCGGTAACTCTCAGATAAACCCAGCTAACCCTGACCCATCAGGTGCTATTACATATACTTTTGATGCAGATATTGTTTACGCACTTACAGCGAGTGCCAAGGTGCGTTGGTAAATAGATTTTCGTTGTTCAAGGAGCCCCGGCATTGTCCGGGGTTTTTTGTTTGTGGAATCAGGTTTTCTGCAAGGTAATGACCCAACCTTTGAGATCATTTGCTGGAATGTGGTCCCCATGTTCCCGTGACAATATCTCGAGCGAGCCAGCTGCTTCGAGTGCCTCGAGTTTGTCTGTGAGGGAGCCTTCTTCGTAATAATGGTCATTAAGGCCAATAATGATGATGCCGTCTGGTTTTATGACCCGCAGAAGCTCGTCCACCGCATCCGGCATAATGTGTCCGAATGAGAAAACCCCTACGGCAGTTATGGCATCATACTGTTCATCAGCAACATCAAGTGGCGGTTTGTTGAGATCACATGCAAATAACCGACCATAGACGTCTAGTTGCCCCGCTTTTTCAAGCATGCCTTCGGACAAGTCACACCCGTCAATCTGCTGAAAACCCGCTTGGCTGAGTGCCAATCCGGACAGGCCCGTACCACAGCCGACATCCAGCACTGTTGCATCTTTTGACTTTAGTTGGCTTGAGAGGGCCTCTGCGCAGCGTGCCGGTTGCCGGTATTCACTTGTCTCAAGATCACGGTCATAAACTTTTGCCCAGCGGTCATACATAGCGCGGGTTTCATCTGTATCTTTCAGTGAATAGGCAATCTCAAAGAAGTCTTCTTCAGCCAAACCGATCTCCAGGTGCCATTTTGCACATCAAGACAATCAAAAAAGTGGCAGATTTGCAACAGCTTCCAACGGAGTTTTGGTTTATAGCTTTGATGAGAAAATTGCCCATTTTAGGCCACAAATCGGCTTCACCTAAAATTCACTTTTTCTGAATATGGAAAGATTGGTTAGAGCTGATTGAAGCAGGGTGGTGTTTCAAGGGTTTTAATTGGGTAGCAGGACAAAATGGACGCCAAAGTATTCGACAAAAGCAAACTTCCCTCACGTCATACGACCTATGGGCCGACAAAAGCTCCGCACAGGTCTTTTTTGTATGCGATGGGCTTGTCGAAAAACGAAATTGACCAGCCTTTGGTCGGTGTTG
>JBCCYR010000070.1:0-9647 GCA_039189355.1 Pseudomonadota bacterium | reverse complement strand
GTGGGTCAGGTGATGAAAGCGACGGGCGGCAAGGCAAGCCCGCAAATGGTTCAGCAGCTTGTAAAGGACAAGTTGGGCATTGAGGAATAGACCATGATCCAGATCCGGGAAATGCAGGTCAATGATGCGACAAGCGTCAGCGAGCTTTACACAGCTTCCTGGAAACGGACTTATGGTGCGCTTTATGACGAAGCGGGACTGGCTGCAGAAATTGCCAAACGGTTTTCGCCTGAAAAGCAGACAGCAGAAGCGGGAAATCCGGATATCATAACGCTTGTTGCCGTCAACGAGGGAAAGATAATCGGAGCTTCATCCTCTGAAATGGATGAGCGGCACCAGGCCTGGATTGATCGCATGCATATTCTGCCGGAATATTTCGGAACAGGGCTTGCTGACGACCTGATACGGGCGACGTTGGCAAAGCATACCGGACTTCAATCCATTGCACTCAAGGTGCTCAAGGGAAATGACCGGGCGATTGCATTCTATGAAAAACACGGGTTTGCAATTACCGATGAGATTGAATCTGATGGGCAGGTTGGCGGTGCAGCATCGATTGTGATGAGCCGTACAATTCCGAGGGGTTGAGGCATGTTTTTTGTTCGCACAGCAACAGAGCGTGATTTGCCCTTTGTAAGGGACATTCTGGTTGAAACCTGGCACGCGACCTATGACGCCATTTACGGCGTTGAAAAGGTCAACGAGATAACGTCAAGTTGGCACACGCTTGACCGTCTTTTGGAGCAGCAGCAAAGCCCCAACTCTGAATTTCTGGTTGCGGATAATGGTGATGTTGTTGGCGGCATGGCGTTCGCGAGCCAGACCGACAAGGTAATCAACCTGCACCAGCTTTATGTTTTGCCGAAATATCACGGAGGTAAAACCGGAGTTCATCTTCTGATCGAGATTGAAAACTCGTTTCTAGATGTAGAGGTCATCCGCCTGGAAGTGGAAGCCCAAAATGAAAAGGCGGTAGGATTTTATAAAGCTTACGGTTTCCGCCAAGTGGGTGAAACCGCAAATTGCGGCAAGGAAGATTCCGGTATTCCTGCACTGATTATGGAAAAGTCAATTATCTTTGCCGAAGAGTAGCAAAAGCCCGCCAAACCAGAGGAGACTTCCATGCTCGAGGTTTCAAATCTGATTACCGTTACAGTGGCATTCTTCATCGCTGCTGCTTCTCCCGGACCGGCAACGTTGGCAGTTGCAACCGTGTCGATGGATGGCGGTCGTTGGAGCGGTATCAAATTTGCACTTGGACTTTCGGTTGGTTTGGCATTTTGGGGAATTATTGCTGCAACCGGGGTAGGGGCAGTTCTTCAGACTTCCGGCGAAGCGCTTGTGTTGATGAAATTGCTTGGTGGCGGATATCTTCTGTGGCTTGCATACAAATCCGCGCAATCGGCGGCTTATGCAAGTGAAGGGGAAATCGATCTGGTCGTAGAAAGACGAGAGTTTGTACGCGGTCTTTTGCTTAATCTGCTAAATCCAAAGGCGGTTTTTGGATGGATGGCGGTTTTGGCGCTGGGCCTCGGAGATGACAGCAGTTCGGCTCAGGTTGCAGCGGCAACAATGACTTGCATGGTTATAGGGTTGTTGATCTACACTTTTTATGCGCTCATGTTCTCCACATCCGGTGCAATGGCGGTATACAGAAAAATTCGCAGGTGGGTCGAGGGCGCGGTTGCGGGCATGTTTGCGATTGCCGGTTTTGGTTTAATTCGCTCAGCCTTGATTAGAGAATAGGTTCCGACGCAACCGTCTTCTCAAATCCAGCAAAAAGGGCGCCCGCAGCGCCCTTGAAACTGTTTCAAACAAATTGACTTGCTTATTTGAAAACACTGCCCTTCTTGAATTGTTTTACCAGCAGGTAATAGAGAACAGCACGATATTTGTTGCGGTTTGATTTGCCGTAAGTCTCAATGCACGCTGCGATGCCTTCATCGACTTTTGGCGTGTCTTTTACACCAAGCTTTTTAATGACCCAGTTCTTGCGAACCCTTGCCATTTCTTCCTTGTCGCCGGCCGAAACCTTTTCCGCGTCCGGTTTGTAAATTGCCGGGCCGCATGCAATTGTTACCGCGGTAAGCAGTTTCATGTCCGGCTTCATGCCACACTTTTCCTGGATGTCTGATGCATATTTCGCAATCAGATCGTCACGTTTCCCCATAATGTCCCTCCTTAGGAGCCTTGAGCAAAATCAATGTCCGCGCATGTAGGAAAACGCGGTGGTTTCCGTTACGTGATTCTATGACCGTTTGTCGAATCGATGATCAAACAGCCGATTTCGGCAAGCTAATTTTCTGCAAAACGTGTCACTTTAACTGCCATCAGATCGCGCAGAGCTTCTGCAAGATTATGCGAGCTGCATATAAATTTTGTATCTTTAAACAAAGTTTTGGGTTGTTTTATATCAATTCAGGATAGAGACTGGACAATATTGCGTAAAAATATGTTGGGAGGAACCATGTCTACTGAAAATGTCGCAGAACCGAGCTTTAGGGAAAGTGTAAACCGGCTTTTCGACAGGGCTGTCAACCACATGGATTTGTCTCCAGGCATGATAGAGAAAATCCGGGTTGTGAACTCAACCTACACGGTCCGGTTCGGCGTCAAGTTGCGCGGTGATATCCACACATTCACCGGATACCGTTCAGTACACTCAGAACATGCGGAACCTGTAAAAGGCGGGATACGTTATGCGGATAATGTCCACCAGGATGAGGTGGAAGCGCTTGCGGCCCTGATGACCTACAAATGCGCGCTGGTAGAGGTGCCATTCGGCGGTTCAAAAGGTGGATTGCGAATCAACCCGCGTGAATGGGAACCCGAAGAGCTTGAACGCATTACCCGCCGGTTTGCGTTTGAGTTGATCAAGCGTGATCTGATACATCCTTCGCAGAATGTTCCTGCCCCTGATATGGGAACCGGCGAGCGGGAAATGGCCTGGATTGCCGATCAGTATCACCGCATGAATACAACAGACATTGATGCACGTGCCTGCGTGACCGGGAAACCCCTCAATGCAGGAGGTATTCGCGGTCGTGTTGAGGCAACCGGAAGAGGTGTTCAATATGCAGTGCAGGATTTTTTCAGATATCCGGAAGACCTGAAAATAGCCGGATTGTCTGAAGGGCTTGCCGGCAAGCGCATTGTTGTGCAGGGGCTTGGTAATGTTGGTTATCATGCCGCCAAGTTTCTTCAGGAAGAAGACGACTGCAAGATTACCGGAATTATTGAATACAACGGATCGCTCTCCAATGAAGATGGCATCGATGTCGAAGCTGCCAAGCAGTTCATGATGGAGCATGGTTCCTTTGATGGATTTCCGGGGGCAACATTTGTCCAGAACGGTAATGCGCTGCTTGAAATGGATTGCGATGTTCTGATCCCTGCGGCACTCGAAGCGGTTATCAACCTGGAAAATGCAGACCGCATCAAGGCATCGTTGATTGTGGAAGCAGCCAACGGTCCGGTCACAGCTGGAGCGGATGAGGTTCTGAGGAAAAAGGGCATCGTTATTATCCCTGACATGTTTGCGAACGCTGGTGGTGTGACAGTTTCCTATTTTGAATGGGTCAAGAACCTGTCGCATATCCGTTTCGGACGCATGCAGCGCCGTGAAGAGGAAGCACGGCATCGCATGCTTATCGATGAAATCGAAACCGCAACCGGCAAGGAACTCTCGAAAGCATTCAAGGACCGTTACATCAAGGGAGCGGACGAACTTTCGCTTGTCCGTTCGGGTCTCGATGACACGATGCGTGGTGCTTATGGAGGCATGCGCGTTCTTTGGCACCAAAACCGGGCAAAGGACGCAGATTTCGACTTGCGCACTGCTGCTTACATGATTGCGATCGGACGGGTTGCCGACAGTTACAAGTCGTTGGGGTTGTAGGTAATTATTGAGCAGTCTGATTTAAGGACTGCTCTTTCCCTTCCGGGTTCCAAAGGCCGACCATCGCGCATTCGATCAGCCATTCTTTCTGACTGCCTTCGCACATGAGTTTGGCGGCGGCTTGAAGATCTTCGCGGGAAGACCAGCCGCAAAGAAACTGGTGCCAGTGTACGCCTTCCTTGTGCTGTAGAAAGATGTCGGCACTCCATCCTGCAGGATAGCACCATTTGACCCTCAGGCATTCTGATTCAGCGATGCCTTCAATGGCACATGAGGATCTTGCACATGCAAATGCTTTTATCGGGTTTTCGGCAAAACAATGACCAGTTGAAACTTCGGGCGCCTGAACAAAGGCAACGCCCAGCCTATCCTGAGCCACTGTGAAAGAAGTGCTTGCCACAAGCACAATTGCCGCGAGTGTTTTCTTCATGGATTTTAACCTTGATACATTCAGGTCTACTGGACATTTTCAATCCTTGGGGTCATAAGAGCAGGGCAATTTGTAGTTCGCAAGGCACTATCTGATGAAGACGCTGAAACAGTTTTTCACTTGGTGGAACGGGTCAACCTGGAATACACGCTTTCATATCTGGCGTACGTCCAAACGGGTTGGCGAGGATGAGTTCGGCAATGTCTATTACATCAGCAACAAGGGCAAGCGTTACGTTCAGTATGCTGATCTGGCTGAAGCAAGTGCCATTCCGTCCGGCTGGCATGGCTGGATGCATTACCGGGTGGATACACCGCCTTCCGAGCAGGACTACACGCCGCGCGAATGGCAAAAACCGCATCAGGAAAACCAGACTGGCGGGCCAAATGCTTATTTCCCCAAAGGATCATTGCATAATCCTGAAGAGCGGCCACGCGTTACCGGCGATTACGACGCCTGGACACCCTAACCCAAAGCGAGTTCAACATGATTGTGGGTGAGGCGCAGATCGAGACCGGTTTGCGTGTATACGCCATTGGCGATGTTCACGGATGTATGGATCAGCTTCGCCATTTGACAAAGCTGATTGACCAAGATTTGCTGGCATCCCCGGTTTCTCGCCACCAGTTGGTATTTCTGGGGGATCATGTTGACCGAGGACCGGCAAACCGGGAAGTCATTGAGTATCTGATCGAACTTGAGGCTTCAGACCGGGACTGTATCTTTCTACTAGGGAATCATGATGAGCGGATTTTGGTTTTCATGGAAAATCCCGATCTGGTCTGGGATGATGTTCTGCGGTGGGGTGGCGCGAGAACACTTGAAAACTATCGCATTGTGGTGAGGCCGGGGGAAAGTCATGGCTCGCTTTCAAGACGGTTTTCGGATGCGGTTCCCAAGGAGCACAAGCGGTTCCTCAAATCATTGAAGATATCCCATACAGTTGGAGATTATTTTTTCTGCCATGCAGGTGTCCGGCCACATGTATCCTTGAATGCACAAGCTGATCACGACCTGATCTGGATCAGGCAAGATTTCCTGATGCATGAAGAACCTTTTGAAAAGGTAATCGTTCACGGACACACACCGGTCGACGAACCGGAATTGAAAACCAACCGTATCAATGTTGATACCCGTTGTTACTCTTCCAGTGTGTTGACTGCGGTTGTGCTGGAAGGAAAGTCACAAAGGTTTATTCAAACCCGATGATTATCTCACAAGCCAGTCCGGCTCGTCGTTTTCCTGCCAACCCAAACGTTGCAGTTCCGGTTCGTCGCTTGCCTGTTCGGGATATCCAATGCACAAATAAGCGGTCAAACTCCATTCCGCAGGAACGGAAAGAATGCTGTTGAATTGCTTGTCATCTATGATGGACACCCAACCGACGCCGATATTCATTGTTCGTGCCGCAAGCCACAATTGGTGGATCGCACCAACAGTTGAGTAAGCAAGCGTTTCCGGCATTGTTTGTCTGCCAAGGCCATAGCCTTGCGAAGGATCGGGATCGGTGAAAACTGCAAGTTGCAGGGGAGCGGTACGAAGTCCGGCGAGCTTCAAGTCCATATATTGTTTCAGTTTGCTTCCCTCATAAAGACGGGACGCTTCTTCATTTGCTTGCTTGTGGTTCTCAATGATTGTTTGCCGAACCGTTTGGGAATCGACCCTGACGACACGCCATGGCCGGCTGTTGCCGACTGAAGGTGCAAGTGCCATTGCGTGCTGCAAGTTGATGATGGCCTGTTCAGGCAGGGGATCGGTCCTGAAGCTGCGCACATCACGGCGCCAGCGCAACAATTCAAACAGTTTTTCTGTGTCAGCTTCAGTAAAATCCATAGTATTCCTTGTCATGCTCTCGGCAACATAACTCACGCAAATACGACATGTCTTTTCTATGCCCGAATCCCGTGCTATCGGAAATGATATTATTTATTTTTGGAACGGTCGCGGCGGCCTTATGACAGACAGATTATCCAGGTTTTTTGCGCTTATTCTTGTTGGAATAATGCTGAATGTTATTGGCTTGAACGGCACTTCCAGAGCCCAGGAAGGCCAGATTACGTCGCAACCCCTCGCACCGGCGCAAGACAGCCGCATCACAAACCGTGTGGCTGAGTTTTCCGGTATCGACAAGATTACGGGACGTATTATCACATTCGATGTCTATATCGATGAGACCGTGCAATTTGGTGCACTGCAGGTGACGCCAAGGGTCTGTTATTCTCGGCCGATTACCGAAACACCCAAAACCACCAGTTTTCTGGAAGTGGACGAGATCACGCTGGACCGCAAGATAAGGCGGATATTCACTGGCTGGATGTTTGCAGATAGCCCCGGGCTGAATGCGATTGAGCACCCGGTTTATGATATCTGGCTGAATAACTGCAAAATGGATTCCGAAGTTGCACCACCTTCCTGAGGTGAAAAATGAGCTTCTTCCTGCAAGGCATCGGACAGCAATTCCTGATATTCATCACGGTGAACCTCTGTGACGCCGAAGCGCTCCAGATGGTCAGTGGTAAATTGCGTATCCAGCAGTTTGAAATTTGATTGCCGCATTTCGTAGACCAGATGCACCAATGCAGTCTTTGATGCATCTGCCACGCGTGAAAACATGCTTTCCCCGAAAAAGGCCTGTCCCAGGCGAACGCCATAGAGGCCTCCGACGAGTTTTCCGGAATGCCAGCATTCGAAGCTGTGGGCATGGCCCATTTTGTGTAGCTCGCCGTAGAGCATCTTTATGCGCTGGTTTATCCAGGTCTGTTTTCTGGTTTCGCTTTGTTCGGCGCAAGCATCCACAACTTCGTTGAAAGCGCTATCAAAACGCACTTCGAAAAGGTTTTTGCGGAGGGTTTTCTTGAGGCTTTTGGGAATGTGAAACTGATCCAGTGGCAGGATGCCCCGCATTTCAGGCTCAACCCAGAACATGCCTGGATCGTCTGCAGATTCTGCCATCGGAAAAATCCCGCATGCATAAGCTTTCAGCAGAACATGCGGAGTAATTTCAAGAACGACTTCATCAACCCCGGACATTCAAGCCCTCAGGTGTTTCAGACCGTTTTGGTTTCAAGATATTTTTCAAGCCAGTGAATGTCATAGTCTCCGGTTTGCATATCCTTGTTGGTAACAAGATCGCGGAACAACGGAATCGTTGTTTCTATACCATCAACAACAAATTCGTCCAAAGCGCGGCGTAACCGCATCAGGCATTCTTCCCTGGTCCGGGCATGAACGATGAGCTTGCCGATCAGGCTGTCATAGTGTGGTGGTATGCGATAGCCCTGATATACGCCTGAATCGACACGTACTCCCAATCCTCCAGGAGGATGATAGTACTGTATCGTGCCCGGAGATGGTGCAAATGTCTCGGGATGTTCTGCATTGATACGGCACTCGATTGCATGCCCCGTCAGGATTACGTCATCCTGTTTGATGGACATGCCGTTGCCGGATGCAATACGCAGTTGTTCGTTAACAAGGTCAATGCGCGTGATCATCTCGGTGACCGGGTGCTCGACCTGCAGCCGCGTGTTCATTTCGATGAAATAGAATTCACCGTCCTCATACAGGAACTCAATTGTCCCGGCACCGGAATATCCAAGTCCCTGAATTGCTTTGGCACAAATCTCACCGATAGCCTTGCGCTGGTTGTCATCGAGGGCAGGGGAAACCGCTTCTTCCCAGACTTTCTGATGGCGTCGTTGTAACGAGCAATCACGTTCCCAAAGATGGATGCCGTCGCCTTTGCCGTCACCGAGAATCTGGATTTCAATGTGACGTGGCTTGCCGAGAAATTTTTCAATATAGACCGCATCGTCACCAAATGCGGCACCCGCTTCGCTGCGCGCAGTGAGAAGTGCTTCTTCCACATCCTTCTCGTTCTGGGCGACTTTCATGCCGCGCCCGCCACCGCCGGAGGCGGCCTTGATGATGACAGGATAACCGATTTCTGCCGCAATGCGTTTTGCTTCTGCGGGATCCTTTACTTCGCCATCCGATCCCGGAACCACAGGAATGCCCAGTTTTTTCGCTGTTGCCTTCGCCTCGATCTTGTCACCCATAACACGGATATGCTCTGCGGAAGGCCCTATGAATGTGATGTTGTGAGCTGCCAGGATTTCGGCAAACTTTGCGTTCTCTGAGAGAAATCCGTAACCCGGGTGGATTGCATCTGCTCCGGTGATTTCACAAGCAGCCAGGATTTCATGAATGTTGAGATAGCTGTCTCTTGAAGGAGGTGGGCCGATGCACACGCTCTCGTCAGCCAGGCGAACATGCATGGCATCGGCATCGGCTGTTGAGTGTATCGCCACCGTCTGAATGCCAAGTTCCTTGCAAGCCCTAAGGATGCGAAGGGCTATTTCGCCCCGGTTCGCAATCAAAACCTTGTTGAACATGTTTATGGAAGCCTTATTCGATCAGCAGGAGTTGTTCACCAAATTCCACCGGTTGCCCATCTTCAACCAAAATGGCTTTCACAGTGCCGGATTGTGGCGCAGGGATTTGGTTCATTGTCTTCATTGCCTCGATAATCATTACCGTCTGGCCTTCTTTTACACTGTCACCAACTTTGACAAACGGGTCCGCGCCGGGGGCAGGGGCGTGGTAGGCCGTGCCTACCATCGGTGAAGGAACATTGCCTGCAGGTTTTGTTCCTGCATCGGATGCGGTCTCTGTGGCCTGACTTGCAACTGGAGCAGAAACCGATGCTGGTGCCGGTGTTACGGGCGCATGGACTTGCACTGGCTGAATGGAAGAACTGCGGGAGATGCGAATTCGAAGATCGTCCTGTTCAACTTCGATTTCTGACAGATCAGTTTCCGTTAGAAGTTCCGCCAAATCGCGGATCAGGCCCTGGTCAATGGATGTTTTTTTTGTTGCCATTTCTTGTTTAACCCTTTGCAGAGGCAATTTCCGATACGTTTCGACGATGGTATTGCTTTAAGAAGTTACAGAAGCACGAGTATTCCTGCTTGAAAACACAAAATACGTGCAAGTGCCGGAATTCAGCAGCGCTTATACACATTGAAACACATCCTGCAAAGGGCCGTTTACGCAGATTCAGCAACTAAAACCGAATTCTAATTTGTTTGATTTTCAACGGCTTGCTTTAGCTCTGTATATCCCACAGCACCAAAGACCACTTCATTGCCTGCGATATACGAAGGAGTGCCGGTGATTCCCAAGCCGTTGGCGATTCCATACACTTCCTGTATCGACTCAAAAATCTGCGGATTTTCCATTTCATTGATGATTGCCTGACGATCAGCGCCCAGGCGTTCTGCGAGATCAAGAGCGGTTTCCGCGTTTTTAAGGCCATCC
>JBCCYR010000069.1:0-9668 GCA_039189355.1 Pseudomonadota bacterium | reverse complement strand
CTTCAATCACCAATGCGGACATAGAAGCAGCAGCAAGCCTCGGTTACCGTATCAAACTGCTTGGTGTGGCCGCCAGGACCGATAGTGGCGTTGAACAACGTGTTCACCCGACAATGGTGCCTGTTGAGAGCGCAATTGCACAGATTTCGGGTGTCACAAATGCTGTTGCGATTGATGCGGATGTGGTTGGTAATCTGGTCATGTCCGGTCCGGGTGCGGGTGGTGCTGCAACTGCTTCTGCCGTTGCAGGAGACATTGCAGATATCGCCAAATGCATTGATGGTGAGCAGCGTGTGCCGGCACTTGGAAAGCCTGCTTCAGAGCTGCAACCTTACCAGCGTGCACGAATGCGATTGCATGAGGGCGGTTACTTCATCCGCATGACTGTGAAGGATATGGCGGGTGTTTTTGCGCGCGTCGCCAACGCCATGGCCAGTCACGATATTTCGCTTGAATCGATTGTCCAACATGGTGAAACAAGCGACGAGAAAACCATCATTTTGATAACCCATGAAACAACGGAAGCTGGGGTGCGTGAGGCACTTGAAACAATCGGCAAGGATGATTTCCTTTCCGGCCAGCCACAGATGATCCGGATTGAAAAATAGGAATACGAAATTGACCATTATTCAAGCTGAACTTGACCGCATTCTCACACTCGAGCTGGTTCGCGTTACCGAGCGTGCCGCAGTAGCTGCAGCGCGTTTGCGGGGGCAGGGCGATGAAAAGGCCGCGGACCAGGTTGCTGTCGATGCAATGAGAACTGAACTCAACCGCTTGCCGATTGATGGCAAGGTGGTCATTGGTGAAGGTGAGCGGGACGAAGCCCCGATGCTTTATATCGGTGAAGAAGTGGGCACGAAGGAAGGCCCCAAGGTTGATATTGCGCTTGATCCGCTTGAGGGAACAACAATCTGTGCCAAGAACCAGCCGAACTCACTTGCTGTTATCGCGCTTGCCGAAGGCGGTAGCCTTCTCTATGCACCGGACGTTTACATGGACAAGATTGCAGTCGGTCCGGGTTACCCAGAAGGGCTGATTGATCTGGATGCCACGCCGCAGGAAAACCTTGCTGCACTTGCCAAGGCAAAGGGCTGCGAAGTCAAGGACCTGACGGCCTGCATCCTGGACCGTCCGAGACATGCAAAACTGATTGAGGATGTCCGTTCTGTGGGCGCTGCGATACGCCTGATCGGTGACGGTGACGTTGCGGGCGTCATTCATACGACTGATCCGGAAGAAACCGGCATCGACATTTACTTTGGTACGGGTGGTGCACCGGAAGGTGTTTTGGCGGCTGCAGCTCTGCGTTGCATTGGTGGCCAGATGCAGGGTCGTCTGGTGCTCGATACGCCAGAAAAAATTGAGCGTGCCAAAAAGATGGGCATCGAAGACCCGAACAAGAAATACACCATGGTTGAAATGGCAAAAGGCGATGTCCTGTTTGCAGCTACAGGCGTGACTGACGGCAACATGCTGGATGGCGTTAAATTCGGCAGGGGTGAAATTTCAACCCACACGGTCGTAATGCGCTCTTCATCGGGTACTGTGCGGGAGATCAAGGCCCGCCATCAGGATTTAACGAAATTCAACTGACCTTTTTAAGAGCTTTTCGCTGTTGATTGGCATCTTTACGCAGCCGTCCTTTCATTTTCTTTAAGGGCAACGTGTCGGAAGCAAACCGTACTTCTGCGTTGGGAAGCGGGTTCCATATGATGCGATTGTCTTTGTTCCGAACGGGTTTGGAAATCATCTCGTCGCGTTTGGCATTGTGAACACACATGGAAAGCGGGCCTTCAGCGGTAGCCACCATGAAAACACAGCTTTCACAGCGTTCGCGTTCAAGTCTTTCAGCATCCATGAAATTGTGAATGAAGAAATTGATGCGATGAATGCGTTTCCCGGCAAGAAGACCGCGTCTTAATGCCCAAAGCTTGCGTGTCCAGAATTTTAAACCGCCAATCAACAATCCCGGATGTCTGAGGCCCGTTCCGATTGCCTTGCGCGTCATCAGTGAGGTATCAGCCCAGTTTCCGCGAAGGATTGCCAGTTTGTTGAATACTTCACCAAAGAAATCCTCGTCATCAAACAACCTGGTTCGCTCTGAGCCGCATACCATTACTGCGGTGTATTTGTTGCAGTCGGGATGACCAACAAGCGGATGGTCAAAGCCAAGTTTGGTTCGCGCACCTTTCTCAAGAGCGGCCATGACAGTTTGCTGGGTAATGATTGTACTGTCGCGCTCGCGCAGAATGCCACGCCCTGTGTCCGCCTGCATCTGGAAGGATGCAAAATCGATTGCATCTGCATGATCACAGAAAAACGATACGAGTCGTGGAATCTCTTCAAAGTTGCCGTCAAAAACGGTCGTGTTGAAAATGACACGCAACGGCAAGCCTGATGCGCGCCCAATATACTCAAGACGTATGGCATTGAGCTCTGCTTCGGTTTCGTACCCCTGGCGTTCCTGGGTCAGGTCCACGTGATAGACGACATCATCAAGTCCGGCATCCGAAAGCGCCAAAAGCATTTTGCGGCTTGCCTTGATTCCATTCGTGAAAAGGGCGGCTCGCATGTTACGCGATTTCACCATTTCCACGATTTTCACGAGTTCAGGAATGGAACGTAATGTAGGATCACCGCCGGTGATCTGGATTGTTGTATAATCACCGTAATGCCGGTGGATGACGTCCAGCCGTCTTTCCAGTTCAAAGAGTGGAACATCTTGCACGGCTTCAGCCAAATCCGAAAGATAACAAAGTGTGCAATCAAGGTTGCAGCGTTGGGTAATCTCAAGCGCTACACAGGCGATTGGAAACACGCGTCCGGCGAGCTGCTCCTGTTTGAAGATGCCATACCTTTGCATGGCAGAACGCAAAGGTTTTGCAGGGTCAAGTTCATCCGGCGGATGCAAACCGGCAGGGGCAAACTCTTCAATGTCCTGTTTCGTGAGATACCGCAAAAGAATATCCGTGTATTTTTGTTACGGATAAAACTTGCACGTATTCTGCTGCAATCAATTCACAAGAAGTCATTTGAATACAAGTTAAGGTGAGGAGTATCCGGCAAGCCAGTTTGCTTGACCAAATACATCTGATACCAGTCAGGAATGCTGAGCAAAGAAAATCCCGATGCCTTTTTGAATGTACAGTCGTCTGTTACGGGTCAGCGCTGGGTTCAGCGATTGTCACAACAGGACCAGAATACGGCGCTGGCCATAGCGCAGACCCTCGATATTCCGGAACTGATCGGACGGGTCATGGCAGGGCGCGGCGTAGCACTCGAAGAGGCAGGCTCTTTCATGTCACCGGCAGTCAAGGACCTGATGCCGGACCCCGATGTATTGACCGACATGAAAACGGTTACAGCGCGAATTTCCAAGGCAATACAGAATACTGAAACCGTGGCTATCTTCGGTGACTATGATGTTGACGGAGCGTGTTCATCGGCCCTGATGTTCAGGTTTCTGGCCGCGCATGGACTTGAGCCCCGAATATATATCCCGGACCGGATTTTTGAGGGGTATGGCCCAAACCCAGATGCCATCCGTGAGTTAGTGAACGGTGGAGCTACGCTGATCATCACTGTTGATTGCGGGGCAACGAGTTTCGAGGCGTTGGAAGAGGCTGCAGGACTGGGTGTTGATGTGGTCGTTCTCGATCATCACCAGATGGGAGCAGAACTCCCGAAATGTGTGGGGCTGGTCAATCCAAACCGTCAGGATGACTTGTCCGGATTGGGGCATCTCTGCGCTGCTGGCGTCGTGTTCATGACGCTGGTCTCTGTTGCCCGCGAACTCAGAAATTCTGGATATTACAGTGATGAGCGAAAACCTGCCGATATTCTTGCCTGGCTCGACCTTGTTGCATTGGCAACGGTTTGTGATGTCGTTCCTCTTGAGGGGTTGAACCGAGCTTTTGTAGTCAAAGGTCTGCAAGTGATGGGCAGTCAGCGCAATGCCGGGCTTAAGGCGCTCATGCGCGTTGGGCGTCTGGATGGTCCACCCCGCACATACCATCTTGGTTTTGTTCTGGGGCCCCGTATCAATGCCGGCGGGCGGATTGGCGACGCAGCTTTGGGCGCACGGTTGCTGACAACGGAAGACGAACATCTGGCGCGCGAAATTGCAGAGCAGCTGGAAATGCTCAACCAGGAGCGGCAGAAAGCAGAAGCCCGCATGCTGGAAGAGGCAATTGCAGAGGCTGATGCGGAAGTTTCAAAAGGAGAGGGGCCTGCGGTTCTGGTAACAGCCAGTGACCAGTGGCATCCGGGTATCGTCGGACTGCTAGCATCGCGCCTGAAAGACCGCTTCAAACGCCCGGCATTTGCAGTCTCATTTGACGGCTTGGGTAAAGGTTCCGGATCAGGCAGGTCTGTACATGGTGTTGATCTTGGCGCCGCAGTGCGGGCTGCAGTTGACGAAGGTTTGCTGGAGAAAGGCGGTGGCCATGCCATGGCTGCAGGCCTTACCGTATCAAAGGACAAGCTGGGAGATTTACGCGCATTTTTTGAGACACGGCTTTCAGAAACCGTTGATGCTGTCAGAAGCAATCAGCAGCTCAAAATTGACGGCGCGTTGACTGCAAGAAGCGCAACATTGGATTTGATCGAGTTGCTGGAGAAAGCCGGGCCTTACGGGCAGGGGCATCCGCAGCCTGTCTTTGCCTTCCCGGCACATCACATTCGCTACGCAAAAGTTGTCGGCGCAGATCATGTATCCTTCACCGCGTCAGCAGGAGATGGGTCCCAATTGCGTGGCATTGCTTTCAGGTCTTCAGAAACAGAACTTGGCAAACTGCTTTTGAACAGTAATGGGCAGCCTGTACATTTGGTGGGAACCCTGAACGCCGATTTCTGGCAAGGCTCCCGGCGCGTTCAGCTACGCGTGCTCGATGCGGTGCTTGGCGGATGAATAATCACCTTTTGCCGGGGCCTTGCCTTCCGGCCATGGGTACAGTTCGTCGAGTGGTATGGTTTTGCCGTTGTCCTGCATCATGCGCACATGGTAGCGGCGCAGGCCACGCGGTTCGAGTACACCACATGAATTGGCAATTACATCCACTTCGTGCACAAGGTTTTTGATATAACTTGCAACGCGCTGTGCCTTCTCTTTTGGAACCAAACCACGCTGGAAACGCGGATCATGTGTTGTAATACCGGTTGGGCAGGTATTCTTGTTGCACTTCATGGCCTGAATACAGCCGAGTGCGAACATGGCTCCACGTGCTGTAACGATAAAGTCGGCACCTGCACACAGCCCCCATGCAGCGTCTGCAGGGGTAATGAATTTTCCAGAGGCAATAACCTTGATGCGGCCGCGCAAATCATGCGCAGCAAGGATGTTTGCAACGATCGGCAAGGCTTCGCGTACCAGCAGGCCGACATTGTCAATCAGGGGCATGGGAGCAGCACCGGTTCCGCCGTCGCCTGAATCAATCGTGATGAAATCCGGAGCGGATTCAACACCACGTTTTGCGATTTCCTCGCACATTTCTTCGACCCAGCCAAAGGCACCGATAACCGTCTTGAAACCAACCGGTTTGCCCGAGACTTCGCGAATATGCCCGATCATGTCGAGCAGTTCTCCCACACTGTTGATCTCAGGGTGGCGGTTCGGGGAAATCGAAGCCTGTCCTTCTTCGATACCGCGAATGGAGGCAATTTCAGCATTGACTTTCGCAGCCGGTAGAATGCCGCCTTTGCCGGGTTTCGCGCCCTGAGCAAGCTTGATCTCGAACATCTTTACTTGTGGCATGGCAGCAACTTCCTTGAGTTTTTCGTCACTCAACCCGCCCTGTTTGTTCCGCACGCCGTATTTTGCTGTACCAATCTGGAAAACGAGATCACAATTGCCGGAAAGATGATGTGGAGAAACGCCGCCTTCACCTGTGTTAAGCCAGCAATCAGCCCTGGCCGCTCCTTTGGACAATGCTTTTACTGCCGGACGGGAAAGGGCGCCGTAGCTCATGCCGGATATGTTGATGACGGATTTGGCCTCATACGGTTCTCTTGAATAAGGACCGATCACCATTGTCGGAATTTCAATGTCCTCCTCCTCCAGATAAGGAAAAGGGCAATTCACAAAAATAGGTGTTCCGGTGGGCAGCAGGCTCTTTGTTGAACCAAACGCCACGGTATTTTTCCTGCTGCTTGAAGCCCGTTCCACCCAATCGCGTTCTGCCCGGTTAAAGGGCATTTCTTCCCGGTCCATGGCAAAGAAATACTGCCGGAAGAACTCACCCAGTTCCGTAAACAGATGCCGGAACCGCCCCACAAGCGGATAGTTTCTGCGGACTGCATCTTTTGTCTGCGTAATGTCGATAAAGAAAGCACATATTGCCCAGATAACAGCCAAACCGGCTATAAACACGAAGATGGCAGAAAGAAGCGAAAGGGATTCCGAAACGAAATTGATCATTAGGCACCTTATTATGAATTCTGGTTGCGAAATAATGTCGTTCGCTCATCACAAAAAATCAAATAGCAGCGAAAAGAGTTGCACTCAATGTGTGCAATAGGTCACTGCGAACCTGAAAACAGAAGCCTATATCTTCTTCAAGAAACAGGCCCGGAGCGGGTGGAGAAGAAAAATGAAGAATTTTATGTTTTTGATAGCCGGACTTGGAGTTGCCGTTTTTCTGGTTAGCTCGCAGGCTCACACTCAGAACAGTGAGTTGACCATTTCCAAGACCAAGGAACGGATTTGGACAGCCGCCCAATCACAGGACAGCTGATCGGCAGATTATTGAATGACACGGGGAAGCTGTGCCGTTGCCGTGCCAAGTATCTCCCTGATCAACTTGTTGAGTATTGCAATCCTGAAATCCTGAAAGTTTTTGGCAGTCATAAGGAACGCACCATTCCCGCCAATAACCTGATTTGAATAGTGCTGTATCAAATCGATTTCCGCCAATTCGCCCAAATCATATTCCTTGTTGAATATCACCAGCCCGTTGATGGTGATGCCGCGCGATATCGCGAAGTCCCGTTCCCGGGTGGAACTCGTGGTATTGCTTGTACCGTCTCCTGAAACATCGATGACTTTGCGACCTCCAACGAAGGAGTTTTGTTCAAGTGAAGCAACCGAGTGCCGGATGACACTACCGATATCGGTCATGCCGGAAATTCTGCGGGGAGCCTCATTGATCCGGGCCGCCAAGCGCAGGGATGACTCCTGGCTGTTGACCAGAGTCCAGTCAACAACCGTGTCATGCTGACCTGTACCAGCCCACTCGATCATGGTGACAGCGATCCCGACATCCCCCATGCCTTCTATTACCGCGATCAGGTCAGGATGCGCGAATGCCTGTGCAAGTCCTTGCCGTTGCAGTTGGAATTCTTCATCGTCAACGCTGGCTGAAGTATCTACAGCCAAAACAAGCTCCAGCGCGACCGGTCGAAGCTGGGCCAGTGGGGAGGAAATCAGCGACAGATAAAAAGCGATCAGGATTGTCAGACGCATCATGCAATTCACATGTAGCATTCCGATTATTTGTCCATCTTCACTTTTTGTTTTTGTTTACCCAGTCCGTCAATCCGAAGTTCCATGACATCACCCGGTTTCAGGAACTTTGGCTTCGGCTTGATCCCAGCGCCAACACCGGGCGGTGTTCCGGTAGCGATGATGTCACCCGGCTGCAACGTAAAGAGATGGGACAGATGCTCGATAATTCTGGCAACCGGGAAGATCATCAGCGATGTGTTTCCGGTTTGCATGCGCTTTCCGTTCAGATCCAGTGACAGGTTGAGGTTTTGCGGGTCTTTCACTTCGTCTTTGGTAACCAGCCAGGGTCCGACAGGGCCGAACGTGTCACAGGATTTGCCCTTGGTCCATTGGCCGGACATGGATTTCTGAAACGTGCGCTCGGAAACGTCGTTACAAATGCAATAGCCGGCCACGTATTTCAGCGCATCCTTGCTTTTTACATATTTGGCCTTGCGTCCGATGACGACACCAAGTTCCACTTCCCAGTCTGTTGTTTTGGATCTGCGCGGGATAGAAACGGTATCATTGGCTCCAATGATGGCAGAAGTGGCTTTCATGAAAAGCAGGGGATGGTTAGGCACGGTTGCGCCTGTCTCGGCAGCATGGTCTTTGTAGTTCAGCCCGATACACATCATTTTGCCGATATTGCCGACACAGGGACCAAACCGGGGCTTGCCTGAAACCTTCTTGAGTTTGGAAGTATCGAGTTTTTTCAGTTTGGAAAATTGGGACATCGTATCTGGACGAATGTCTTCAATGTGCCTTGAAAGATCGCGCAGATTGCCATCTGCATCAATAATACCCGGTTTTTCCTGCCCTGACTTTCCATACCGTACAAGTTTCATGCCATGCTCCTGATCACACAATGCTTGATCGATGCAATCATACGCCAGAAGTGTCAAGTATGCGCATGATGAGGAAGCAACTAGCAGTCCCTAGGGGAATATTAAAATCGAAAAAAGATAAATAAAAACAATGGTTTAAAAGATTTCATGGAAAGGTTAGCCAAATTGGTTAGACAAACTTCATGCTTGATGCATGTTTACCCAAAAAGTTGTCAGATAAAATTATCACAATGATATTCACTACAAACGCAGTTGTTTATGGATCGTCTTCATCCATGGTTGCCTGCCATGTATCTAGACGACTTTGTAACCTTTTAAGTATCGAGGCATCCAATACAGGTAAATAAAACCGAGAGAACATCGATCTCTGACGCATCCCAATTTGAAATAGTTGACCATTCTGGAAACTTTCAACCAGTATCAATCGCATCATATCCTCATCATTTATGCTGTCGCAATAATAGTACCTAAGGGGATAATATGAGAAATAGAAACTCCCGGCTTCCAGGCGATTGGGGCCAACTGGTAGATGATTCACAGGCGTTGTAAATGATGTATCTGTTGTAATGTCTCGATAAATAACGTTTGGCGGAAATGATGACGGCTCTATTCTCATATTGCCAGTAACCACACGTCCCACACGTACAGCGACTTCGAATTCTATTTCGGTTATTGTACCTGCTCGAAAGGCATATTTATCCGGAGGTGAAATATCTGTGTCAACAGTTATTCTACACCTCTCTGAATTATCTCGAGTTTGTTCAATTGCTGGTTGCTGAAGGACAATTTCTTCTAGAGTGGCTCCGTCTTTGGTCTTCGTGTTCTGTACATAGTATTGCATTTGTGAAGGTTCGTTAGGCACTTCGGACTTGGTACCGTCCGCGTAATGTAGCCACAGATGTTCGATAACATTACCAAGTTCTTCTCCTTCATCGTAAAACTCAGGCATCTCATTAGCCGCTGGACGGCCAGAATTCTGAAAAACCAAAAAAGCTTTGCCTGCAAGACTAGGCTTCGAGTCAGAAGAGAATTTCAACGTGAATAAATCAATACTATGTTTCTTGGCGACCGACTTACAGCCAATTTGAAAACCAGATGTGGAGACAATGACGGCTTTCTGCGCGCCTAGATCTTTTGCCTTTGTTACGAATGCATCAATGGTGTCAACGGATATTTTCCGCTTCTTATGTTTGACTTCAAATGCAATTAACACTCTGTATGGTCCAACACCTACAGTAGCTAAAACATCAAATTGTCTCTTGTTTCTGATCGCATTCCACTCGACATCTGCCGTTGGAATCAAAATGCGATTGATGCCAGCAACAATCATCTCGATG
>JBCCYR010000068.1:0-9754 GCA_039189355.1 Pseudomonadota bacterium | reverse complement strand
CTCGAAGCCGAGGGGCTCCCCGTCACCCGTATCAACAAGGTCGTCGAAGGCCAGCCACACATAGTCGACGCCTTGATTAACGGGGAAATCCATCTTGTTTTTAACACAACTCAGGGTGCCCAGTCGGTTTCAGACTCGGCCTCGATCCGCTCAACGGCCGTATCCCGTAAAATACCATATTTTACAACGTTATCAGCCTCCTTGGCATCCATCCAGGCGATTCTGGCGCTCAAAACGCAGGATATGGACGTTCGTCCCTTGCAATCCGTCTGACCAATACCAATCTTGACCAGCTTGTGAATCCAGCCGAGGCTGGAGCAGATATTTAGACGGTAATCATAAGATGCAAAGAATACCCATGACCGGCGAAGGCCATGCGGCCCTCGACGCAGAATTGAAGAATTTGAAGTCTGTGGAACGTCCTGCGATTATCCAGGCGATTGCAGAGGCTCGCGCGCATGGTGATCTGTCGGAGAATGCGGAGTATCATGCTGCAAAGGAGCAGCAAAGTCATAACGAAGGCCGCGTCACGGAGCTGGAGGACATGCTTTCCCGCGCAGAGGTGATTGACGTTACCAAATTGTCCGGTGACACGGTAAAATTCGGCGCCACTGTAGAACTGGCCGACGAAGATACCGACGAGGAAAGCACATACCAGATCGTCGGCGACCAAGAGGCCGATGTCAAAGAAGGCAAGATTTCGATTTCTTCTCCGATCGCCCGTGCACTGATCGGTAAAAGCGAAGGTGACAGCGTTGAAGTTGTTGCACCCGGCGGTGCGAAATCCTACGAGATATTGTCAATAAAATTCATCTAATCAACGGCAGATCAACATGTCACTTTCCGACTACCGCAGCCTGCTTATAACTGGTGGTACAGGCTCCTTCGGCAAGGCGTTCGTGAAACGCATCCTGAATGACTATCCGAACATTGAGCGCCTGGTGATATTCTCACGGGACGAACTCAAGCAGTTTGAAATGTCACAGGAGTTTGGAACGGACAAGAATCCGGGTATCCGGTATTTTATCGGAGACATCCGGGACCAGAGCCGTTTGCGCCGTGCGCTTGAGGGGATTGATGTGGTGGTTCATGCTGCCGCCCTCAAACAAGTACCGGCAGCGGAATACAACCCGTTTGAATTCATCAAGACAAACATCATGGGTGCGCAAAGCCTTGTGGAAGCCTGTCTTGAAAGTGATGTCAAACGTGTCGTTGCACTGTCCACCGACAAGGCTGCCGCACCGATAAACCTGTATGGCGCAACCAAGCTTGCTTCAGACAAACTGATCTCGGCTGCAAACAACATCGTCGGCAAACGCGACCTGCGCTTTGGCATCGTGCGGTATGGCAATGTCATGGGAAGCCGGGGTTCCGTTATTCCGTTCTTTCTTGAAAAGAAAAAGACCGGCGTCTTGCCGATTACGGACCCCGAAATGACACGGTTCAACATCACACTGGAAGATGGCGTTGATCTCGTTGTCAAAACCTTTGAAAAAACGCTGGGCGGGGAAATTTTCGTTCCCAAGATTCCCAGTTACAGGATTACCGATGTAGCAGAAGCAATCGGACCGGAATGCGAACACCCGGTGATTGGCATTCGTCCCGGCGAAAAGTTGCATGAGGAAATGATCACAGAAAGCGACAGTTTTTATACCGTCGATTTCGGCGACCATTTCGCCATTCTGAGTACGAGCGGAAGCGTTCCCATGGACGAGTATTGCAAGCTGAGCGGCGCCACACCCGTCCCCTCCGGCATGAACTATTCAAGCGGCAACAATGACGAGTTTCTGACTGTTGAAGAGCTCCGCACCCTGATCAAGACACACGTCGCACCGGATTTCGAAGTCTAACAGAAGATAGCGCTCGGGTTAGCTTAAGGGCTGCTCTGAGCCCAAAGCAGACAGACACGTACAACCGCTAATAAAGTGTGCTTCTAACCTAAAACGCCTAATGATCTTTGGATTGGTGGGTTCACCAGACATCTTCGATAAATGGCACTCCCTATCATATGATAGCGATTCTTGATTTTGAGATTATAAAGTAATGACGAAGATCTATTCAATTCGGAAAACTTCACGTCCTCCGGGCCGGCGAAATTCTTCTTACACAGGTTGACCTTGTCAATCTAGTTGAATGACCAGTTTACACCAACCTTGGCGAGGATGCCGTCTTCAAGAACAAATGCATCTCCCGGATCACCACCACCGATGTTGGCGAGGTTGGTTGATTCATCAAAGTCGAAGTAAAGCCCTTCAACCTGAACGCTCAGGTTTTCGGTCGCAGCCCATTCCATGCCGCCACCAACGACCATGCCGGTTTCATCAAAGCCGATATTCTGACCGGTTGATGTCCCGGTCGGATCGATCAGGTCGCCTTCAATCAGGGCGACACCTGCGGTGCCGTAAACCAGAAGATCGCCATCTGCATGACCAAGACGGCCACGAATGGTTGCGATATAGTCGGTATCCAGTTCAATTCGGTCGACACGGCTGTTTGTTTCGCGAGCAGTGCCATCCCAGTCTACGAATGAAATCTCAGCCTGAACGCCCAAGACCAGATTGTCCTGCTGGAAGTTCCAGCCAATGGTTCCACCGCCGAGTAGACCCGCTTCTGCGAGGGAGCCTAGGTCAATCAAGCTATTGCTGTCAGTGGTATCAAAGATGCCGGAGGTCACAAGCGTACCGGAGCCGATGTATCCACCGACAAACAATCCTGCCCAGTCATGAGCCTCTTCGTCTTCATTGAAGCTAAATGTTGGTGCTCCATCGTAATTCCAACTGACACCAGCCCGGATTGCGAGGATGTCATCAGGAATAAAAGAATCTTCCGTTTGAACCGAATCGAAGTTTGTTAGCTGCTCGCTGTCGCGGAAACTTGCATGCAGCCATTCCGTGCGGAAGCGAACATTGTGTGATGCGGCCCATTCCAGACCGACACCGAATACAGGACCGGCAAAATCCGCATCTATACTAGTATTTGTACCTGGAGATCCGGTGAAATTGAGATCACCACCAGTGAATGCGATACCACCAGTCGCGTAGAACAGCACATCGTCATCGACCTTGCCCACACGTCCACGAATGGTTGCAAAATAATCAGCATCGTAAACAATACTCTCAGGATTAGTGTCAGGGGGAGGGAAGTCTTCGCCAGAGAGAGCAAACTCGTCATGATCGATGAAGGAGTAATCACCTTCGATACCAATCAGCGTGTCATCTTCGACAAAGTTCCAGCCGATATGACCACCGCCCAGGAAGCCAATGTCATCCAGGGTGCCAAGATCGATACGGCTTGATGTGGTAAACTGATGATCACCATCTGAATTCAGGCCGGAAAGTCCAAGATGGATACCAAGATATGGTCCGGACCAGTCATGGCTTGAAAGACGATCTTCGATTCCGAATTTGTCTTCTTCTGCAGAAGCTGACATTGAAAATGAGAGCAATGCTACTGCTGCAACAGAGGTCAATAGACCAGTTTTTGCCTGAACCCCAGACATAGTAGAATAGTCCCTGCCAAGTGACGCCGCTTCTAGGAAGCGAACTCGTCTTATCAGTGTTTGGTTATAATCATGGGCAATGTAGTATGATAATCATGCATACCGCAAGGGAGACAATGTTTCAGAACGGCTGATTCTCAAAGGTTTAAACGCTATTGCTTTTTTTGTTGCATAAATGCAACTGGAATCGAAGCGCTTGGAAAAACCGGGAAAAATGCTATCCACTCAGGAGATTTACCGGGAAGCTATTTTTGGATAACAAGAATTCGCGTTCACAAGGCAAAGGGATGAGTACAATAATGCCCAACTCCAGTGAAATTCTGGGACTGAGAAAAGTGCTTATCCAAGCCGAATCGCTGCGCAGGGCAGGAAAGCTAGTTGAAGCTGAGAAACTATGTCTGAAGCTCCTGAAGCAAAATCCTATATATATGGGTGCCCTTCAGACCTACGGTCTGGTTTCAATCGAACGTGAAAATTACCCGCAGGCAGTCACTTGTTTTTTGACCGCATGTGCAGAAGCGCCAAATGATCCGACAAACTACCTTAATCTCGCTGCTGCGTGGGTGGGGCTGGAAAAGTCACCGATGGCGAAACTGATGTTGGAAAAAGCATTGGAACTTGATCCAGACAATGCTGAAATCCATCATTTGATCGGTGACGTGCATGTGCGAAACCGCGAATACGATCTTGCCATGAATTCTTTTGCAAAAGCGATTGATCTGGATTCCGGTCAAATTCTACCAATGTTCAAACTTGCGGACTCATACGTGAATCTTGGATATTTTGATGAGGCGAAGGACATTTTGTTCAAGTTGAACAAGATGCGACCTGACTGGATTGGTGTAATCAACCTTTTGCATCACCTGCCAAAGGACATGGTTGATCTGAATTTTTTTGCAGCGCTCAAGAAAGCCAAGCAACAAAAGACCGAAACTTCAGCAGAATTTGAAAATAGTCGGGATTTCCTGGAAGCTTCGGTTCTTTGTCGCGATGGTGAGCACGGAAAAGCTTGGCCGATATTGATGAAGGCCAACGAACAGATTTACTCAGAAAACAAACATAACTTTGAAAAAGCAAATTCGCTGCGTGTACAAGAATTGGCGAAAGCGAAGCTTGAGAAAATTCCAAGTAAGTCAAAGACTTACAGATCAGTCGTTCCTCTGTTTATAATGGGGGCGTCGCGGTCAGGCAAAACCACCTTGGAAGTACTTTTGGGCACTCACCCCGATATCAAAAGGGGATACGAAAATCACAATGTACAGGAATCGACGATCAGGGCTTCACAAGTTTCGGGGTTAATCAACATTGACCAGCTATGGCGCTTGCCGGAACCCGTGTTTGCCGAATTTTCAAAGGATTTTAGAAATCGAATAGAAGCTCAAGCCGATGGGCATAAAATCCTGACGAATACGAGTCCGGGTTTGATCGGAAGTGCAGCACAAATTGCGAAAGCTCTGCCCGAAGCCCGGTTCATCTTTATCAGCCGGAATGCGGATGACCTCGCGCTTCGAATTTTGATGAAAAAATACAAACGAGCCAACTATCATTCCTACAATCTTGATACGACGAGGGATTACATCCGGTGGTACAACGAAATGATGACCATCCTGTCCGAAAAACTGGGCAGCAGGGTGCTCACCACTACCTATGAAGATATCGTAACGAACCCAGGTCGAATTGCCGCTAAGGTCATTGATTTTTGCTTGTTGCCAAAGTTGGAGGCTAAATTGCCGGCAGTTGGTTCTGATATCGGGTGCGCAGAACCATACGCTCATCTGATGTAGTTTCTTAGAATACAATCTGGCCGGAATAAGCCGCTTCAAAGCTGCTTAAAGGCGTCAAGGGCGCGGTTGTCCGCTCCAAGCGGTAAGTTCAACGGGTGGGCGCAACACTTTAATCTTTGAAGACGGATTGGAGTGTTTTTTGATGAAGTATCGTACCCGTATTTACTATTCAGCTGTGCAACGCGCCGAGATTTGGGATCGCTGGCAGCGTGGAGAATCGATGAGTTCGATTGGCCGGGAGTTTGATCGGCAATCCTCTTCGGTATTTTCTGTGATTTCGCCTACAGGTGGCATTCGTCCACCAGATCGTAAGCGAAGTAGACATGCCTTAACCTGAGCTGCAATCTGTCCAGAAATCTCTGACGACGGACACTACCTAGTACAGGTGAAAGCAAAATAGCGATGTCGTATTCTGGATAGCAAGATATTGTATTGGAGGTAGCAAAGTCCCGCTTAGCCGATCTTCAAATACCCTCACATCAGCCAATCACATTCCGGACCGCTTCAATCACCCGCTGTGGATCGCTATCACTCATCTTGGCGAAGAATGGCATGGAGAGTGTCCGTTCATAATAGTGTTCAGCACCCCGTAGTTTAAGGCCAGGGTTTTGCCTGCAGTACCACGGTTGCAGGTGCGTAGGAATATAGTGCACCTGGGTTCCGATGCCTTGTTCGCGCAGGCCCTTCATAACCGCGGAACGGTCAATGCCAACGGCTTCATAATCAATCAGGAGCGGATAAAGATGCCGTGCCGGGTTGATGCCATCGGCCGTCTTCACAGGCATCAAAGGCAGGTTGGTGTCCCGCAGCAAATCATCGTAAATTGCTTTCAGCTTGCGTCGCTTGTCGACAATGTCATCCATTCGGCCAAGCTGCGAAAGACCAAGGGCACAGGCAATGTCGGTAAGCCGGTAGTTGTAGCCAAGCTCTTGCATCTCATAATACCAGGGGTTGGGAAAACCGTGCTTATCCAGTGCCAATCCTGCGTCCTGCATGGCATCAGCGTCCCGCTCAATGCCATGCGTCCGCAGTTTGCGGAGCTTTCCGGCAAGGTCGCTGTCATTACAAGTAATCATCCCGCCTTCCCCGGTCGTCATGGTCTTGACCGGATGAAAGGAAAATGTCGACATCGCTGAATACCGGCACTGTCCGACCTTGCAAGTCTCACCATTTTCATCCTGAAACTGCGTTCCCAATGCGTGGCAAGAGTCTTCCACCAGAATAATATTGCGCTTCTCTGCTTCACGGGCGATCTGTGCCATTTCCGCATGCTCGCCATTCAGGTGCACAACGACTGCCATCTTGGCGTTACCGGCCCTTTCGGCTGCTTCCACAAAGTTTTCAACCGTTGTCAAACCGGTATCCGGATCGCAATCCATGAACACGATTTCCGCGCCCGCATAAGCTGCGCCATTGGCCGAAGCTGCAAATGACATGGTGGAAGCGAGTACCTTGTCGCCCGGCTTTATACCGGCTGCGAGCGCCGCAATATGCAGGGCAGCTGTCCCGTTTGATACCGCAACAGCCTCCCTTGATCCGACATAGCCGGCAAAAGCGCACTCAAACTCTCCCACTTTGGGGCCCGTTGTGAGATACGGATCATCCAGGGCAGCAAGGACGGCCTGCTTGTCCGCATCCGTGATTTCCTGCTGACCATAGGGTAGAAAGGGTAGCGTCATTTTACTTAATTCACCGAAGAAGAGACGTTGAGATATGAAAGACAATCCTTATAACAGGCTTTGTACAGTAAGTAAGGTATCAAATGTCTCAGACAATCAAGCTCGATGGCCAGGAAGTGGGCACAGGTTGCAAGCCCTATATTATTGCGGAAGTGTCCGCAAACCATAACGGATCAATTGAAAAGGCAAAGGAAATCATTTCCTCTGCAGCCCAAAACGGGGCAGATGCGGTAAAACTGCAGACCTATACAGCCGATACGATTACCATCAAGTCGGACAGGCCAGAATTTAAGATCAAGGGCGGGCTGTGGGACGGTTACCAGTTATGGGACCTGTATGACTGGGCGCATACACCGTTCGAGTGGCACCCGGAACTGTTCGCCCATGCAAAATCCGAAGGAATAACCTGCTTCAGTTCACCGTTTGACGATACTGCGGTTGATCTTCTGGAATCACTCGATGCGCCGCTCTACAAGATCGCATCCTTTGAGATGACTGATATTCCGCTTGTCGAAAGAGTTGCTTCAACCGGCAAACCCATGATCATGTCGACCGGACTGGCAACGCTGGAGGAAATCGGCAAATCCCTTGCTACAGCGCGCAAGGCAGGTTTCGGCGAAATCGTGCTACTGCACTGCATCAGCGGTTATCCGACACCGCTGGAGCAGGCCAATCTGAAACTGATGCTGGAACTTCAGGAAAAATTTGATGTCCTTGTGGGCCTTTCGGATCACACGCTTTCAAACACTGCTGCCATTACCGCCGTTGCCATGGGCGCGTGCATGATCGAGAAACACTTCACGCTTGATCGGTCAGACGGCGGCGCAGATGCTGAATTCTCCATGGAACCGCCCCAATTGAAAGCACTCTGTGAAGACACGTTTGGCGCATGGCAGGCGCTTGGAGACGGAAAACGGCTTGCCCCGTCCGTACAGGATGGAAACCGCATTTTCCGGCGTTCGGTCTATTCTGTCGGCACAATCAAAAAGGGAGAGATTTTCAGCCGCGACAACATTCGCTGCATCCGCCCGGGCCTTGGTCTCCCTCCTGAACGGTTCAATGACCTGATCGGCAAAACCGCTGCTGTCGATATTGAGTATGGAACTCCGCTGGAAGACGCGCACGTATCCGATTAAACACACTCCAAATGTGTCAGATCGTTCGCTGATAATGCAGCAGACCATCTTCTGCATTTCCCACGAGTGCAAACCCTGCAGCCTCAAACAGTCTTTTTGATGCTGCGTTTTCAGGGTGCACTTCCGCATTTATTGTTTTGAAACCTGCCGCTCCTGCATGCTTAACCGCAGCAAGCAATGCCGGAACTGCCAAACCTTTCCCGCGGTAGCTTTCTGCAAGCGCAATACCCAGTTCTGCTATATCAGGACTTTGCGGATCAACATCCAGACGCACATGGGCAAACTTTTCGTCCTTGAGTGTCACGGAAAGAAACCGGTAAGCGTCAGATTGCAAGGCGCTTTCAAACCAGCGGACGTGATCCTGATACTCAGGCTTCACAGGGTTCTTGTAAAACCGTTCGGCACCATCCGCATACCGGGCATCATAGATAAATCGGGCATCTTCGAGACCGGCCCCGGCCACCTTCATGCTTTGGGCAAGAAGTGCGTCCGCCACTCTTTTGGCGCCCTCCCCGTCACACAGGTTCCAGGCATTCGCAGATATTCGGGAGTATAGTTCCTGATCCTGAACAAGATTCTTCAGGGCAGATGCAATTTCACTGGCATCGGTTTTAACGCACAGCGCCGCACCGGATTTTTCCAGAGCCTCAAAGTTTAACCGTTGGTTTTCCGCCACCATCAGAGCAACAGCCGGAACACCAAGGCAACACCGCTCCCAGCTTGTGCCCCCGGCGGCACAGATCATGAGATCAGCATCGGCCATTCGCGATGCCATATCCGGTTCGTACTCAATCCACTCTACGTTTTTTGTCAGAAGGTCGGGCAACTCATGTTCCGGCTTCTTGCCAATCACAGTCAAATTGAGATCAACAAGATCTCCCATCCCGGCAAACGCCTTCAAGGTCTCGCGCAAAGGTTCATCAATATTCCCGCCTCCAAAGGTCACCAGAATGTTTGCAGGCTTCTGCGGACCGCTCTTCGACGCCCCAAGCTTTTGGCGCAGTTTTGCAAACCCGGGACGCAGTAAAGCGTAATCCAGTCCTGTGAGCAGTTTCGTTTTCTCGCTGACCAACCCGTCATAATCGGTGGCCAGCCTGCCGGGCGAGAGATCCATCAGCATGTCACAAGTGTGTTTGCGGTCTGCCAAGTCGTCGATTGCAAGAACCTTGCAACCTTGCATTTTCGCGCAAGCAGCCTCTTCCCATTCGGAGGCAATCCCGTAATGGTCGACAACAAACCAGTCAGGCTTCTGCGTTTTCATCGCCGACAATGTCTCATCGGCATCTTCGGCTTGCCCTGCACCAAGCCAGTTGTTTTCCGGCAATGCAGGATCATGCTTAAGCAGCTGTACCTCGAAGGCTGCGCTCACAATTTTTGCTGAAATGTTCCCCGGAAAATCACGGCACACAAACACACATTCCATGCCTCTTGCACGAAGCATGTTTGCTAGTGTCAGACACCGCATTACATGCCCTGCCCCGATCAGGGGTGAGGAATCAACCCGGAAAACAAACCTCAGTGGCAAACAACAAGCTCCTGCAGACAGAATTTGCTACTTAACATTTGTTGAACACTCTGCCTATAAAGTCCATTATTGAAGGGGAAAAACAAAACAATTCAACAATATGCAAGAAAAACCCGTCTGTATCATACCGG
>JBCCYR010000067.1:0-9892 GCA_039189355.1 Pseudomonadota bacterium | reverse complement strand
TCGAAGCAGACATTCAAATAATATGCGGACTTCGTTGCTATGGGCTCAGAGCAGACGTTTGGTAGAGTATCATTCCTTTGAGATGTTTCGACGGCAGGAATGCGGACAAAGCTACCTTTGAAAGAACTTGACTTAAGGTCTGCTTTAGGAAGTTGACGCAGAGTCAATTTAACAACTCCGCGTCTTTGGCTTTTACTCTGGTTTCATCGTATAATCCAAGTCCACAGCTTCGGGGCCAGTCGCTGGGCCTATGAGTTGGCGCATTTGCCCACGAAATCGCTCTACGAGATCACGCTTCAACATCCAGCGATGGAAGTCGCCCGGCGATGTGTTGTGGTGCAAGACAGATTTGTAATCACCCGGCGCCTCAATATCGAAGCGAACTGGAAATTGTAGCCATGTGCCCTGCATTTCTTCCGACAACATCCAGTTCATCCATAGTCTTGCAGATGCCTTGTTCCTTGCTTGTGTTGGTATACCTCCTGTCTGAAACCATGTCAGGAAGTAATCGTTTTCTGGGAACAAAAACTTCGTATTAAGTCCAGGGAAATTCTCAAACGCCCAGAACGTTGTAAAGCTTGCTGCATACCAGCCATTATTGACTGCATGATAGGGCATGGCAGTGCCGCGCGTCCAAACAGGCTCTTGCTCAACCAGTTTCTCAAGATAATCCCAACCGTATGCTTCTTTCAGATTCCAGAACTGGTAGAGCACCGCATCATCATCATGCGGGTATGTCAGGATGATTTTCCCCTTTAGAGACGGGTCGAGATAATCCAGCGCATCGCGTGGAGGGTTTTCTGGATCGACCATATCGAGATTGACATAGTTCGTAAAAGTAACCCCATAAAGTCCTACCCAATGGCCATTGGGGTCGCGATGGTCGGGATAAACCTTGTTCCAATTTGCAGGCTTGTAAGGTTCCAACAAACCTTGTTCCATATAGTAGTTGAAGTCATGCAGTGTTTGAAATTGTATAACATCCGGCACATTCGTTTCACCGCCTGCTGCCCTAGCATTGTCAAAACGAGGAGCATGATTAATGCTGACATCGACAAGGTGATCCACCTTCATTTCCGGGAAGCGTTCCTTGAATTTGTCGAGATAATAATCGATTTGATTTGGTTCATCGCCACCAGCACGCAAAACAAATTCTCCACCTTCGGCAAGAGCATCTGCGTAAAGTTGATCAAGAGTTTTGGTTTCTATTTCAACAGCTGATGATGCACCAGTTATAACAACGAGTGCGATTACCGCAGCAACAAGTTTCTTGTACATGATTGGTCTCCTGTTTGAATGATGCAAATCAGGTAGGTAACCTAGTTGAGTAATAAAATTGGCAGTTGCTGCAAGCTGTCTTTGCGAAAAAGCACAGAGAGCATGATTATGCTCCGCGCAGAGCGTCTGCCATATGTTCGGTGGCAAATTCAAAGAATGCCTTAACTCGAGCGCTCCGCCTTACGTCAGGGTGTGCAAGCAACCACAAATCCCAAACAATGCGCTGATCTGGCTCATCAACTCTTTTAAGATCGTTGTCACGGTCACCAAGATAACAGGGCAAAACCGCAAGCCCCAAGCCGGAACGAACCGCATCATAAAGGCCCATAACGCTGCTAAGAATGGTGGTCGGAGCATCATTGTGCTTGCGCGTAGTTGTGATCTTGCTCATCGGAGATTGATCAAGATCATCATCTAGTATCAGCCAGCGAAGCTTTTCTGGTGGTAAACCTTCAACTCGCTCACAGTAGTTGACATGCGTATAGGTTGCGCACTGAATTTGGGAAAGCTTACGCCCAATCCAGTGTTCAGGCGGGTTCAATGTTGGGCGCAGGGCAATATCCGCATCCCGCCTCGACAAGTCTAGCGCACGTACGTCTGCCAGAATTCGCAATTCAACATCCGGGTGCGCATCCTGAAAGCGTGAGATAACGGGCGTCAAAACGTGCAGCAGGGAGTCTGTCGTCGTGATTGTGAGGTGCCCTTCGAGGCGCAAGTCCTTGCCACCAAGTTCAAGTTCAATCTGATTCATGCCCTCGCACAGCAAAATGGCACGTTCATAAAACAATTCACCTGCAGGGGTCATCACATAGCCGCGGCTCTGGCGCTCAAACAACCGGACACCAAGTCGTTCCTCAACGCCCTCAATCCTGCGAAATACAGTCGAATGGTTTACATCCATAATGCGCGCAGCCCCAGCAAGGCTGCCAGCTTCACATACGGACAGAACGAAAGGTATATCGCTCCAGTCTATCTTTTGCGTCCTACGCGCGCGTATGCCTTTCTGTGCTTTCATGCAAATGATACTTGCAAAATTTACCAATACTATTTGCAAAGACTAACAGCTATATTGCCAAAAGCAACTGCGGAGAACACATTATGCAAACCACGCTGAACCTGCCAGAACGTAGAGGACCAAAGCCCCAAACCCAGGGCCACCTGCCACATTCCCAGCTTGAACAGCATGGGCCGGATGAAATTATAGAAAAGCTTCATGCCTGGTGTTTTTCATTGCCGGAAATCAACAATGAGAACAGTGGCATTTCTGTGCCCGGTTCACGTGCACTTGTTTTGAGTGAAGACGTGACAGGCAATGAAACAGCCTTCATGATCGGGCGTGAGTTTGCACATATTCACCCCAAACCTGACAATGGCAGCATGCACATGGTCCTGGCACCAGACGATGTTGACGCAGTTAAACGCACAGGCTGGGGTGAAGATCATTATTTGGTCACACAAGGCCAGTGGCCCAAAGGTCTTGTCATGATATTCTCACCACGTGATGAGGAAGAACTCACCGTCGTCAAGAAGATAGTCGCCAGATCCTATGAGTTTGCCACTGGAAGAGTAGTGAATGTATGACCGCAGTGTTACTGCACTCATAAGCAGTCATTAATTAAGCCTATCCAAAATGTTAATTTGGGCTCTAAGCTGCCATTCAACCATTGAAACGAAGTTAACCGACTTACGTCTTATCGCGTGCAACGCCACGCGTAAGCCATACGTAGGTGAGGTACGTAAAAGCCTGTCTAATTCGATCCATGACTGTCAGATTGACAGCCCTTGTGAATCAATGAGTTATCCGACTCAATCCAGCTTCTTCCAAGTGAGTAAAACAGATAGCCCACAAATTAGGAATCTTGCGCTCTATCCTGATGAGCTACGGGACCACGCTTTCTCAATACAGTAATCATTGCCCTGCGCCAAGGTGTTTAAACAGATTACTGGTTTGAGGCGGAGGATTGGGCGGTGGCCTTACAATGCCCGTGCGGTTGCGGAGAAGATTTAGAACTGATGCTTTTGGAAGAAATAAAGCCGAATTGGATAATTAAGAGCGATGATAAGGAATCTGTGACAATACGATCTTCAGTTTAGAGAGAAATAGGTTGTCAGCCGCATTTCTGGCTACGCGATGTCCATATCCACTGGTGCTGAACAAATGTCCGCTTCCCCGAATAGCAGCTGATTTGACTCGTTTGGTTTAATTTGTTTAATAAGAACAAATAGTGAACATTTGTGATGTCTGATGGCTCAACATGCAAAGATGGTTGCGGCCTTGCGAAGGTCGGTTGCCAAGATTGATGGTACACAGGAACGCCTTGTTGCTCAAAGCAGCCAGGCGTGCTTGAAGTTTGGCATTGATGACATTGACATGCTGTTGGGTAGCGGGCTGGCACTTGGCGACATGCACGAAGTGCGGTGTTCGCTGTCACGGGACATTGGCTGTACGACAGGCTTTCTGATGGGACTGTTGTCCGGCCTTAGCGATGATCGTCCAATTGTCTTGCTTAGCGAGCCTTCAACCGCCCTTGATACGGGTAATTTCTTTCCCGATGGGTTGGTGCATCTTGGTCTTGATGCCTCGCGTCTGATCCGCGTCCGCCCCCTGCATCTGAACGATTGTCTTTGGGCTGCTGGAGAGACTTGCCGGACTGGTGGGCTGGCAGCGATTATCTTGCACGTCAAAGGCAATCCAAACCTGTTTGACTTGTCCGTTAGCCGGAAACTGATGCTGCGGGCGCAGACCAGCGGAACACCACTATTTATTGTGAGACAGGCTGGGGAAGAGGAAGCCTCCAGTGCGGCCACCCGCTGGCACATCAAGCCTGCTTCATCGCTACCAGACGAAACTTATCCCAAGGGGGTGGGTCATATGCGGCTGACCCTGACCCTTGAAAAGAACCGCAACGGCCAGACGGGACAATGGCTGATTGCATGGAACCCCAAGACAAGGTCCTTTGAACATGCCGCAACATACACCACCGCATCAACGCATACTTTGTTGCCACTTCACCCATCTGCCAACCGACCGGATAGCGCGTCAGAGATGGGGCAAGTTGTGGCGCTTGAAAGAGCGTCCTGATACGCCACCCATCGTCATTGTCGATACCATCAAGAACGCCATGCGCATTGTGGCAATGGAAGATGACCAGCGGCTAGCCGGTATTCGTGTTGAACAGACCTTGAGTGATGCCCGTGCGGTTAATCCCAACCTTGATTGTGTTCAGCATGACGTGCATGCAGACAGGCAATTGCTAAAACAGATTGCCCGCTGGTGTGAGCGCTACACGCCTCTGGTTTCACTCAGCGGAGACGATGGGTTGTTTCTCAACATTACCGGTTGTGCACATCTGTTTGGCGGTGAAATTTCCATGCTGGAAGACATGGCAGCACGGTTTGCTGCCCAAGGGTTTGGCATCAGACTTGCCATTGCAGATCATGCAGGGACGGCTTGGGCCATGACCCGTTACAGCAATCAAGCCATTGCCAAACCAAATGCGCACCAGCCCCTGTTGGAACCGATGCCGCTGTTTGCCCTGCGTCTTGATCGTGAGAAGGTAAGACAGCTCAGCAGGGTTGGCTTCAAGACGGTTGGTTGTCTGATTAATCTATCCCGCGCACCCATTGCTGCCCGGTTCGGGGAAGAAGTGCTGCAACGTCTTGATCAGGCCTTGGGCACGGCTGACGAGGTCTTGTCGCCCATTCAACCCGTTGCGGAGCTGGTTTACGAGAAACGCTTTCCCGATCCCATCGTTTATGAAGACGATATCAAGGCAACGATCAAACTGTTGGCCCACAAGCTGAAAATCACTCTGGAGCAGCGTGGTCTCGGAATGCGGCAGGCAAGGCTGCAACTGTTCCGGGCTGATGGCGAAGTAACACAGCTGCAAGTGGAGGCCTCTGGTCCATTGCGGGATGCAAACAAGATTGCCGCCCTGTTCGATGAACGGCTTGCCAGCCTGCACGATGAATGGCATGCAGGCTTCGGGTTTGACATTGTCCAGCTTTCGGTTCTGCGCACAGATCAACTGGATGCACAACAGGAAGACCTCGTCGCACAGGACCAGTCGCAAGAACTTGTTACCCATCTGGTTGACCGATTGTCTGCAAGACTGGGCCCTGAACGGGTTCAGGTCTATCAGATAGCCGATACCCATATCCCGGAGCGCAGGTTTAATTTGGCATCTGCCATTCACCATCAGTCGCAAACTGTAGCTATACATGAAACAGAAATCACTACACGGCCAATCCTGCTGTTCGAACGCCCGGAACTTGCCGATGTCATGGCGGAAGTTCCCGAAGGCCCGCCCCTGCGGTTTCGCTGGCGCAACGCCCATTATGAAGTTAGCCACTCGGAAGGTCCGGAGCGCATTGCGTGTGAATGGTGGAAGGATGGCCGTGCGGCCCATACCCGGGATTACTTCCGTATCGAAACCAATGATGGTTACCGCCTCTGGCTTTTCCGGCATGGCCTGTATGAACGCGAAACCGATACGCCAAAATGGTATGTACACGGGATGTTCGCATGACCCAATATGTGGAACTTTCAGCAGCCAGCAATTTCTCGTTTCTGCGGGGTGCGTCCCATGCAGAAGAACTGGTTGTGCGGGCCAAGCGATTAGGGTTGTCTGGACTATCCGTCACAGACCATAATTCTGTTGCCGGCTTGGTTCGAGGTCATATGGCGGCCAAGGAAGCACAGCTATCCTTTGCGCCGGGCTGCCGGCTTGTATTCATGGATGGCACACCGGACATCTTCGTCTGGCCAGAAGACCGGGAAGCTTGGGGAAACTTGTGTGAACTGTTGAGCCTTGGCAAACGCCGTGCGCCCAAGGGCGAATGCCATCTGGGGTTTGAGGATTTGCTTTCATTTGGACACGGCCTGCTGATGGCTGTCCATCCGGGTGAACAGAAAGTAGTTCAACTAGAGCCTATATTACAGAAACTCCTCGATGCATTCGGTGACCACGTTTATCTGGGGCTTATCCGGTCCTATGGCGCTAGCAACCAACGCCGGATGTCGGAGGTTGCAGATCTATCAACAGAGACTGGTGTAGCATTGGTGGCCCTGGGCGATGTGCTCTACCACAAACCGGAGCGCCGTCCCTTGCAGGACGTGGTAACCTGTATCCGTGAAGGTGAAACGTTAGCCACCATCGGCACAAAACTTGAAACCAATGCGGAACGGCACCTGCGCTCAGCGGACGAGATGTTACGTCTGTTCAAGGGGTATGAAACTGCTGTTCATCGAACTGTTCAGCTGTTCAACTGCCTCAACTTCTCGCTCGATGAACTCAAATATCAATATCCAGACGACCCGGTGTTTGAAGAGTTAGACAATAAGCCAGTTCCATCTCAGCAAGCACTCGAACGCCTAACCCAAATCGGCCTCGAACGCCGATATCCGGATGGTGCACCGCAGAAGGTTCTAAAGGCAATCGCCCATGAAACATCCCTCATCAAGAAGCTTGATTACGCTTCTTACTTTCTGACCGTCTACGACATGGTTCGGTTTGCCCGTAGCAAAGGCATTTTGTGTCAGGGGCGCGGCTCTGCTGCCAATTCTGCTGTTTGCTATTGCCTTGGCATAACGGAAGTTGATCCCGGCATGGTTGATCTGCTGTTTGAGCGCTTCATCTCTGAAGAACGCAATGAACCGCCCGATATTGATGTGGATTTTGAACACGAGCGCCGGGAAGAAGTGATCCAGTATGTCTACGAAAAGTATGGACGCGAGAAAGCAGGCATTGCGGCAACGGTCGTAACCTATCGCGCCCGCTCCGCCATCCGCGAAGTGGGTAAAGTTTTTGGCTTGTCGGACGATGCGATTACTGCCATCTCCGGTACCAAGTGGGGCAGCTGGTCACGGGAAATCGATGCAGAAGATGCCAAGCGTGCTGGCCTTGATCCGAATGACAAACACCTCGCCCAGATGTTGGATATCGCGCAGGAGATTGTCGGGTTTCCCCGTCATTTGTCTCAACATGTCGGCGGCTTTGTTATTACCCGTGACAGGCTTTCATCCCTCATCCCGATTGAAAACGCAGCCATGGAAGACCGCACCATCGTGGAATGGGACAAGGATGACCTTGAAAGCCTTGGTATGCTCAAGATCGATGTTCTGGCCCTTGGCATGTTGACCTGCATCCGCAAGGCGTTTGACCTGTTACAGCTTCACTATGAGCGCAAGGAAACGCTTTCATCTCTGAAGGATGGCGACATCCCAACCTATGACATGATTTGCCGGGCAGACACGATTGGCGTGTTCCAGATCGAAAGCCGGGCGCAAATGTCCATGCTGCCACGCCTTCGTCCGCGCCACTATTATGACCTTGTGATTGAAGTGGCAATTGTCCGGCCCGGTCCCATTCAGGGTAACATGGTGCATCCTTATCTCAAACGCAGGCAGAAAAAAGAAGAAGTCACATATCCGAGTCCAGAACTTAAAGGTGTGCTAGGCAAAACACTGGGCGTACCGCTGTTTCAGGAGCAGGCCATGAACATCGCCATTGTGGCTGCAAAGTTTCCGCCGGGCGAAGCAGACAAACTGAGACGGGCGATGGCTACCTTCCGGAGGGTTGGCACCATCGGGTCGTTTCACAAGAAGATGGTCGAGGGCATGGTTGCCAATGGCTATGATCGCGAGTTCGCAGACCATTGTTTCAAGCAGATTGAAGGGTTTGGGGAGTATGGTTTTCCGGAAAGCCATGCGGCCAGTTTCGCACTGCTGGTTTATGTGTCCTGCTGGCTCAAGTGCCATTACCCGGATGTGTTTTGTACAGCCATTCTCAACTCCCAACCGATGGGGTTCTATGCACCAGCCCAACTGATCCGCGACGCAAGAGAACACGGAGTGGATGTGCGGTCCGTTGATATCAACCATTCAGACTGGAATACACTTCTCGAACCGGATGCAGAACAGTGTCCCGTCAGTCCGCAGCATCAGGAAATGTCCGGCATCATGAAGAACACACATGCTGTCCGATTGGGTCTGCATCAGGTCAAAGGGTTTGGCGAACAGGATGCAGAACTGCTCATGGCCAATCGGGAAAAAGGATATGACAGTGTGCGTGACTTGTGGATGCGATCCGGTCTATCACGCCGGGCAATTGAGAAACTGGCCGAAGCGGATTGCTTCCGCTCCATAGGTCTCGACCGTCGAGAAGCCTTGTGGGTCGTAAAGGCACTTGATCCATTGTCCAGTGCCGAGCGGCTTCCCCTGTTTGCCATTGCTGACAGCACCAACTTGCAACAGGAACCGAAAGTGCATCTGCCGCCCATGCCTTTAGGGGAGCATGTCATGATTGACTATCAAGCGCTGACGTTTTCCCTGAAAGCACATCCGATGCGTTTCTTGCGCGAAGAATTGCATCGCAGAAGGTTTGTCCGAAATGTTGACTTGCGCGAACTGCCAAGTGGCAAAACCGTATCAGTGGCAGGGCTGGTTTTGGTCCGTCAACGGCCCGGTTCAGCCAAAGGCGTCATCTTTGAAACCATCGAAGATGAAACTGGCGTTGCCAACATCATCGTTTGGCCCAAGACTTTCGAGAAATACCGCAATCTGGTTCTCGGAAGCCGTTGCGTTGGGATCAGAGGCAAACTGCAAAAAGTAGACAACGTCATTCATGTGGTTGCCCATCACGTGGAAGACCTGACCCCCATGCTCTCAATCCTGCATGATAGTGATACTGCAATCGAATGCCTCGCCAATGCAGATGAGGTCAAGAGACCTGTTGAAGACATCCGCAACAAGATCAAACCAGCCTCACGCCTTCATAGACTGCTAAACGACGCGCCTGAACTGAAAACGGATTACGCCAAGCTTACAGCCCAACGACAGGCACGCAAGGTATTACCCAAGGGGCGGAACTTTCATTAAGCAAGCAGTGGCGGATGGCCGCTGTGCGGGACAAAGCTGACCTTCTCCAAGAAAAACTAACGAAAACGATTGAGAATTCTCGGATTGCTGCATTACTAAGGAAAGTATGTTCGTTTAACCCAGTTTGCTTCCTAATTTACATCTGATCGGGCGCTTAGTGTCCAAATGCCATCAATAAAGCTTAAATCAAAGCGGGCGAGAAAAGACAGGCCGAGTAGGCCATCAAGCTGTTTTCCCAGTTGGTTATCTGAATCTGCTAATGTAACGACAGTAACCTCATTTGCAGTTGCACCCTGAACCGAAATAGATTCGGCTAGAGCAATGCTACCAGCTGTTATTCCGTTCGCAGTCCGCAATAGAATTTTGCTACCATCCACTTCTGTGATGTCGGCGCGTTCTGCAAAGCTCTTATTGACCGATACATACGATGCTCCCGTATCCAGCAAAAATTTTCCAGAAATACCATTTACTTTGGCCTCGACCAGTACAGCTTTAGTATTGCTTTGTTTGATTGTGGCGGATCCACTAGAGTAATTGTTGCTACAGTCACCCTGTTCCCGGTACTTTGATATTAGGCCTCGAGATTGCGTTGTGTCGCGTTTTATCGGATCCAGTGATATCCAAGTTTGGATTGGCGTAATTGCTTCACATACCCTGTCGAGCTTTTGATACATTTTTGCTTGGTTCACGAACACCTTACTACTGACCCGTCGAAGCTCTGGCTGTAACTCAACG
>JBCCYR010000066.1:0-9964 GCA_039189355.1 Pseudomonadota bacterium | reverse complement strand
GTTTCGGATGCTTCTGGATGTTTTGCAAATGTGGTTTCCACATTCGTGATGTTGGCCGGGTCATCTGTTCCCAACAGACCGGCATAAGCCTGGTTTGCGTATAAAACCCGGTTATCAACGTCCGTTACAACAACGCCTGCGTCCATTTCACTAATCAGCAGTTTGGTGAAATCGTCCGCATTCTTTCTGGAACTTAATTGCACCAGACCCAGCGCCAGCGAGAAAAGAAAAAAAATGCCAACGCTTGCAAATACACCCAGAATTGCGAGGAATGTCGGTTCACCCAGCGTTTCAGTGCCAAAAATGCCGAGCAACGCCACACCAAGAAACAGGAAAAATCCAAGAAGTACGAACCGGCCGATACCGGTAGAATTTTCGATTGTGTTTACAATCGGCTCACGTCCGTCATCCATTAGCGGCTTGCTCTTTGCCATTCATCACCCGGAATTATCGAATCATCTTGTTCAGATTAACTCTAGTCTGTTTTTTTGGATAACGTGCCATCACAAAACACCACCTTAATCAACAGTTTCCGACACGTGGCACACAATTGCTACCATCGCGTTTCAATAGCTTGGCTTTTCTGGTCCATATTTGCTATAGAACTTTGACTTAGGGGAAGTGTGGCGGATATTTCGTACCTTTATTGGTCAGCAAAAGAAACCAGTATCCTTCTCTTGAATACAGCATGCGTCAGAACCGCAAGGTTCAAGGAGTTTGAGTAATGGAATGGTTGCAAAACCTGTTAGGCGGCGAAAACGGGTCCGCAATTCAACTTGTACTGATTACACTTTTGCTGATGATCGCATTGATCCTGATTGTCTGGATCTTTCGTCGCATCGCAGGATCACCTTCAAGACGTGCAGCCAGGAACCGTGTTCCACGCCTCTCCATTACCGATTCCACAATGGTTGATGATAAACGTTATCTTGTGCTGGTTCGCCGGGACAATGTGGAACATCTTGTACTGATTGGCGGACCAACGGATGTGGTTGTCGAGACCGGCATTATGCGTGTCAAGCCAACCGAACAGCCGGTTCCCAACAGCAAGTTGATGCAGAAATCAAACGAACAGGAAGCTGCCAGCGTTCCGGAACAAACTGAACCAACTCCGCAATCCGATGTGCCGCCAAAACCGCAGGACCAAAGCATCGCACCTGCTGTTCCTATTGCTGCTGCTGCAGTTGTCGGCACAGCAGCGAGTGTTTCAGCCGCAGAACCTGAGCTTGAACCTGAACCTGTAGCATCTGACGAAAGTGAAACGGTTGAAATTCCGGACTTTTCAGAAAGCGAGATCGAACAGGCTTTGGCAGACGTCGGACAAATCGATATCGAACCCGATCCTGTTGCAGAAGAACCTGTCGAACCGGAGGCACCTGTTGAAGAATCCGTTGAAGAAGTTCTGGAAAATGAAGCAGTTCTGGAAAATATTGAAACACAAGTAGAACCGGAGCCGGAAGCACCTAAAGAAATGAGTTTTGAAGAGGAAATTTCAGAACATCTCGATGATGCATTGTCTGGAGAAACATTTTCTCCTGAACCGGAAGCTGTTGCACCCGCACTTGAACCCGAAACTGCCCCGGAAGTTGCTGAGCCCGCACCCCAGCCAAGCGCCGATGATGAAATGCAACGTCTACTCGATGAACTCGCCGGAGAGACCCACGAAAAGGCTTAAGCCTTAAGAATCCATACGGACTGGCGGCACTCGTCAGCGCAAAAGAAGACGAATAGCGTGCGCTATTCAGTAAACACGCGAGGGTTCTTCAGTTTCCTGTTTGCTTCTGTGCTGGGTATGCATTTGGCCATTTTATAGTGCCAGAAAAATCCCTTCTTGCAGCTCTGACGGTTTGTGCCGACGTTATTGGCATGGGTTTCCAGTATTCCCGGCAAGCTCGAAAAAAGCACGATGCCAAGTACAGTTATTATCCATCTGATGTTCATCAGTAGCTTCCCGGGTCTTCTTCACATTTCTGGGTTTTCTTGTTCCATTTGAAGCCTTTTTTGCAGTTCTCCTTTGCATAAGTAACTGAAAAGAAAGCGGCCTGCGAAGATCCTGCGACCGCGATGGCTGCTGCGAGTGCCATGAATACATACTTGTGGTGAACCATTTGATCTTGCTCCTGTGGGCAAAGTATTTCCCGATTCACGGCAAACAGCAAATGACATTTGTTCAGGGATGATTGATCGAAACTGACAAAAAAATTCGAATATTTTGGCGCTATAGCTTCAGGAGGATACGGGCTGCTGTTGGGTAGCGCAATGTATACCTCCGCCGAACTCCCCTAACGCGTCCACATTCATCATGATAACTTCCCTGTCCGGATAGATTTCAGCCAGGGTATCAAATGCTTTCCTGTCTGCTTGCCGGTCGCCAAACTGCGCTGCAATTACAGCTCCATTGCAAACGTAATAATTGACGTAGGAAGCAACAAAATCCAGAGACTTGATCCGGGGTTCAACCAGATCAGGGATGATAACCGTTTCAATTGGACTGCCGGATGCGTCCGAAGACCTGTTTATGATTTCATAGGTTTCATACGCCGCCGCCGACCAGATATCGCCTTTGAAAACCTGGGCTGGTAATTGTATCAATACTTTTCCCGGAGCAACAAACCGGGCCAGCGCATCAATATGATAGTCGGTGATATCCTCTCCGGCTATTCCGGGCGCCCAGATGACTTTTTCCGCGCCCAGTGCTTCAAGCAGTTTTTGCTCGACCGTCTTTCTATCGCCTTTGTTGCGATTGGGGTTGATCCAGCTGCTTTCATGCGCCAGCAGGGTTCCATGACCATCGCTTTCGACACCACCACCTTCGCCGACCAGACCATTGTCAAAGATCGGAAGCCCCAACCGTTTCGCAACCCTCTCAGCCACAAGTCCATCTTTCTTGTGAACCTGTTTCCCGCCCCATCCGTTGAAGTTCAGTTGCGAAACTGCAAGCTTGCCCTCTGGATTTTTCAGGAACACAGGCCCTGAATCGCGGCACCAAAGATCTTCTGTAGGAATGTCCCAGATTTCAACCTGGCTGCTTAAACGGGATCTGGCCTTGCTTATATGCTCATCTGCCATGAGCATGACGACCGGTTCAAATTCCGCAATTGTGTTGGCAATTTCTGCAATGGTTTCTTGAGCTTGTCTCAGAAAATAACTTCTGCCGTAAACAGCAAGACTGACCGGCCATTGCATGAAAGTTCTTTCATGCGGCTCTGCTTCTTCCGGCATACGGTAACCGGAAAACCCGGAAACTTTGTCTCCTGCCAACACATTGCTCATGCTTGAAGCCAATGACAATCCAGCCATTCCACTAACAAAAGTTCGCCTGTTCATATCATCCTTTCGATAGTTGGGCAGAATAGACGGAAAGAAGAAGAAGTGACACCGGGAATGAAACGCCAACTATATCTGCTATCTGCAGTCCTCCGAGCCCGGAAACCAGAACGGCAATTCCAAGGGGAAAAATATATCTCGTAATCACATGTACCAATTGCCCAATAATGCCGTGGACCGGAAGAATGGCGGACAGCATAAGGCCGGCAAATGCCAAACCTGCATACTTGATAACCGTAAGCGGCCAACGCAGAAGATAAGGCTCGTCGCCTGTCATCGTGTTGTAAACGAGCGCATTTTCAAAAAAATCTGCGGTTACAACAACCATAATTGTAGTCATGATGAGCCGGATGAGTGGGCGGTTTCCCCTGGATTGAAGGCTTGTTGCCAGGACAGCAAAACCTGCACCGAAACTCACCGGAAAAAGGATGTCGAGCAGCAAAATGATTTGGGCAGACTGTTTGGGAATTTGTACATCGAGAATCCCGCCCATGGCCGGAACCCCTTCCCGTCCACCTTCAAGGGCAAACATGGCGATGCCCAGGGAAATACCGATACAGGCAGCAAGCGCCAGTAGAATGGAAGCTTGTCCGGCCAGAAAATGATTTACTGTTTGCTGATTGACTTTGCCGGGCGTCGAATTTGTTGCAACACTTGCTACTTGCCGTTTCTTGGCAGGAATTTCACCGGCCATCTCTTCAACTGCTGTAACAGGCTGCTGTTTTCCGGTTTTCTTGTTCTTGGCCATGCCTTACTCCCAACAAACATCATGGCCGCATCATTGCGGAAACATTAAACGAACGCTGCTTCCAAGGTCAATGCAGCAGATGTGCCTGTAAAACTCAGGCCGCGTTTGCTTCGCAATGCGCAACCCAGGCTGCAAACAAGAAGGTTGCCAGAAGTCCGGGCGCAAAAAACCATACGCTCATTGAGCCAGCCAATCCTGACAACAGCAATGCCAAAGCCAAAGGGGCAACATATCGAAACATCGGAAAAGCGATCCGGCTACTTGGCAAGTCAGGCGTCAATAATCCACTGATCAGCACCCCTGCCAGCCCAAGCAGGCCGTATTTCCCGACGGTCGCGAAAATGAATGGGGCTTCCGGGCCCGGTTTTGCAGCAACAGCAAGACCGTTTTCTACAAAATCCATGGTGACACCGGCAAGCGTAAACAGGACTGCAGCAATTGCCAGCATGTTCGAGCGTTGATCTCTCGCAAGTCCAAGGGCAAAAAACACAAAGCCTGCCCCATAACCAATCGGCAGGATTGTATCCAGGGTCAGTGCCAACCTTAAAGTGGAAGCAGATGCAGCCGCCGCAGGAGTACCTGCAATGGAGCCTATTGCTGCCGGACCGTCAGGCAAACTCAGCATCAACAGAATCATGCCAACAATGGCCAGCGAGGCAAACAACAGTGAATCGCGCGCTGCCCTCAGCATTCAATGCACCCTAGAACGGGATTTCGTCGTCAATTTCACCGCTTGACGGACCGCCAAATCCACCACTGCCACCGGATGGTCCGGATTGCCCAAAACCGCTACCGGAAGACTGGTCGGATACATAACCGCCGCCCTGATTGTCTCCACGTCCGTCAAGCATGGTCAGGTTGCCATTATACCCCTGCAAAACCACCTCTGTGGAATAGCGGTCTTTTCCTTCATTATCCTGCCATTTACGCGTTTGAAGCTGGCCTTCAAGATAAACCTTTGAACCTTTTTTGACGTATTGTTCAATTACCTTGCACAGGCCTTCATTGAACACGACAACCCTGTGCCACTCGGTTTTTTCACGCCGTTCGCCGGTGTTCCGGTCGCGCCAGCTTTCGGAGGTCGCAACACTCAGGTTTGCGATCGGTCTGCCATCCTGAGTGCGCCGGATTTCCGGATCCGCTCCCAGATTGCCCACCAGAATGACCTTGTTGACACTACCCGCCATCGTTCAAACTCCTTGCTAAAGCCCACACGCTTCAGCATGGGCACCAAATTCTAATTTATGTTTTGAAGGAACAAACCCGCCACGTCGAGCAAAAGCCCATCATGTCCCCAGGAAAGCGTATTTAAAGAAACAGTTTTGCAATCGCCATGATCGCAAGCGTTGCGCCACAACCAACAACAAGCGGATAAAATTTGTTCTCGCTGTTGATCTTGGCGGTTTCGGCTATCAGCTTGCTAATTTCCGCTCTCATATTGTCATCTGCCAATCTTTGTTCTTCAGCAGTCACCACAATTCTCCTTCTTTTGGTGAATACCATATCAAACGGATATATACAAGCATTTGTTCTTTTTTTGTTCTATTTTAGCCGAGAATCATATTCACTGGAAACCTGAATAAAGCCACTTCCAATTTCCGCTTCAAAAACTAGATTAGTGTTTCATCTCAAAGAATGTGAACCATGCCTGAATTAAAGCAAATTTCTGTACGCGGTGCACGCGAGCACAACCTGAAAAACGTGGACATTGACCTGCCGCGCGACAAACTGATCGTGATCACGGGATTGTCCGGATCAGGCAAGTCTTCGCTTGCCTTTGATACGATCTATGCGGAAGGGCAACGCAGGTATGTGGAGAGCCTGTCGGCCTATGCGCGCCAGTTCCTGGAAATGATGCAGAAACCGGATGTGGACCAGATTGACGGGCTTTCACCAGCCATCTCCATCGAGCAAAAGACTACGTCCAAAAACCCGCGCTCCACTGTTGGAACGGTAACGGAAATCTACGACTACATGCGCCTGCTGTTTGCGCGCGTCGGCATTCCCTACTCACCTGCAACAGGCCTGCCAATTGAAAGCCAGACGGTCTCCCAGATGGTGGACCGTGTCATGACACTGGATGAAGGCCAGCGATTGTATATCCTTGCTCCGATTGTTCAGGGCCGCAAAGGCGAATACCGCAAGGAAATCGCCGAACTTACCAAACAGGGCTTCCAGCGCGTAAAGGTGGATGGCACCATCTACGAAATGGCGGATGTCCCCGCCCTCGACAAGAAATACAAGCACGACATCGATGTGGTTGTGGACCGGATTGTTGTACGCGATGACATCGCCACCCGTCTTGCAGACTCGCTTGAAACAGCCCTGAAACTGTCTGACGGCCTTGCAATTGCCGAGCTCGCAGACAAGCCGCTCCCGAAAGAGGAAACCGCGGCCGGCGGCTCCAAGAACAAATCACTCAACGCCACGCACGAAACGCTTGTGTTCTCCGAAAAGTTCGCCTGCCCCGTTTCCGGTTTCACCATTCCGGAGATCGAGCCACGGCTGTTCTCGTTCAACAACCCGTTCGGTGCCTGCCCGACCTGTGACGGCCTCGGCACGCAAAAAGGCATGGACCCCGATATGGTCGTGCCCGATGATACGCTGACCCTACGCGGCGGTGCGATTGTGCCGTGGTCAAAATCTTCCACGCCCTCCCCTTATTACGCCCAGACCCTGGAAGCACTTGGCAAGCATTACGGTTTCAAGCTTGGGGACCAGTGGCGGGAATTGTCCGACGAGGCAAAGCAAGCAGTTCTGCACGGCACGGGCAAGACCGAGATTGAATTTCTTTATGATGATGGCCTGCGCACCTACAAGACGAAGAAAACCTTCGAAGGCGTCATCCCCAACCTTGAGCGCCGCTGGCGCGAAACCGACTCTTCCTGGATGCGCGAGGAAATCGAGAAGTTCATGTCTTCGTCGCCCTGTGAGGCCTGCGGCGGTAACCGCCTTAAACCGGAAGCGCTCTGCGTGAAACTTGACGGCAAGCATATTTCCGAAGTCACGGAACTCTCGATCAAGGATGCTGCCGTCTGGTTCGAAAACCTTCCTTCGACCATGGATGACAAACAGAACGAGATCGCCCGCCCTATCCTCAAGGAAATCCGCGAGCGCCTCAAATTTCTGAATGATGTGGGCCTTGATTACCTCTCCATGTCGCGCAATTCCGGCACGTTGTCCGGTGGAGAGAGCCAACGTATCCGGCTGGCTTCCCAGATCGGCTCCGGCCTCACCGGCGTGCTGTATGTGCTGGACGAACCTTCCATCGGCCTGCACCAGCGCGACAATGCCCGCCTGCTTGATACACTCCGCCATCTGCGCGACCTCGGCAATACGGTCATCGTGGTGGAACATGACGAGGACGCGATCCTTGCTGCCGACCATCTGGTGGATATAGGCCCAGCTGCAGGCATTCACGGCGGACAGGTGATTGCTTCCGGCACGCCGTCAGATGTCATGGCCCATCCAAAATCGGTTACCGGGCAATATCTGACGGGAGCGCTGGAAATTCCGCTCCCCGCTGAACGCCGCAAGCCAAAGAAGGGCAAACGTGTCCGGGTAAAGGGCGCTACCGGCAACAACCTGCAGAATGTAACGGCCGATTTCCCGCTTGGCGTGTTCACCTGTGTCACGGGTGTTTCCGGCGGCGGCAAGTCCACGCTGCTGATTGAAACGCTTTACAAGGCTGCCGCACGCCGCATCGGCAATGCCCGCGCTGCCCCTGCCCCGCATGATGCGATCGAAGGGTTTGAACACCTCGACAAGGTAATCGACATCGACCAGTCGCCGATTGGACGCACGCCACGCTCGAACCCGGCCACCTATACCGGTGCTTTCACGCCAATCCGGGAATGGTTTGCGCAATTACCGGAAGCCAAAACCCGCGGCTATGCTCCGGGCCGTTTTTCCTTCAACGTCAAGGGCGGGCGCTGCGAAGCCTGCCAGGGCGATGGTGTCATCAAGATCGAAATGCACTTTCTGCCGGATGTCTACGTCACCTGCGATGTCTGCAAGGGCAAGCGCTACAACCGCGAGACGCTGGAAGTTCTGTTCAAGGGCAAATCAATTGCCGATGTGCTGGACATGACCGTGGATGAGGCGGAAGAGTTCTTCTCTGCTGTGCCGTCCGTGCGGGACAAGATGTCAACGCTCAAGCGCGTTGGCCTCGGCTATATCAAGGTCGGCCAACAGGCGACCACCCTTTCTGGCGGTGAAGCACAGCGCGTCAAGCTTGCCAAGGAACTGTCGAAACGCGCAACCGGCCGCACGCTCTACATTCTCGACGAGCCCACCACCGGCCTCCACTTCCACGACGTGGCGAAACTCCTCGAAGTGCTGCACGAACTGGTCGACAACGGCAACACGGTCGTGGTGATCGAGCACAATCTGGAAGTAATCAAAACAGCCGACCACATTCTCGACCTTGGCCCCGAAGGTGGCGATGGCGGCGGTGAACTGGTTGCCTCCGGCACACCGGAAGAAGTCTGCGAGGTCGATCGCAGCTATACGGGCCAGTTCTTGAAAGAACTGCTGGAGAGAAGACCGCAAGGCGGCGGGAGTAATAGACAAGCTGCGGAGTAATAATTAATTCGCCAGCAGCAATTTTATTGACCATCCTTGCGATTGGATGTTTCGCTGGCGACGGGCCTGGAAAATCCAGTTAATAGAGAAAACAAATCCTGATTGGGAAGATTTGTACCACCTGCTTGCGTGACACATACACCTGGCGGCTGTTGACGGGCATAGTGGATCCCACCGGGTCAAGCCCGGCGCAGGCTCTTTCGCGGTAGCGACCGGGAGGACGGCGGGTGAGAAGAATGCAAGGAACTCCCCTCCCTCCGTGGCAGGACAAAACTGAGGCGACTAGCCGAAGTGCAGTGCGCGAACGGACGGCAAGGCGGATGCCTTGGCGGAGAACAAACAAACAGTTTTGGGCATGTTTGTGCGTGGATCGTCGGATCAAGTCCGACGATGACACATTGGGGAGGTCCGACGATTACGAAAAAAGGAAAGCCGACATACGCTAGCGGCCTGGTGTTTCATGAAGAGCGGAGTTGACGTTAGCTCCACCTCACCCGCCGGTTTCAAGCAGGTTATAGCAAGTCTTTAAGCTTATGAATGACCTGATCTTGAAAATTGCCGCGTTCGTCTTCAGGAACAAGGAGTTCGATCAGGAAAGAACCAAGCAGCTTCCTGTCTGAAGAAGTTTGCGGCTCAAACTCCAAAATCTCACGCAGAACAACAGACAACGCTTGATCAAGGTCATACACCTTGTCATCCAGATCCCCGGAAATTGCCAGGCGGAGTTCTCTATGAACAGTTTCGGCTTTTTTCAGCAGTTCTTCGATTTTCAAAGGGACTCTCCTTTTTGATCGTGTACAGGAGCAGTCATTGCTGTGTAGCGGTTGGAATTGGGCTTAATTAAGCGTGTGGTTTCAAGCTTACAAGTCTTTCCTGATAGTAACCCTAACGGTTAACACCGTTTGTTCAGAACCGTTAAAATTGTACCAAAGCCGAATATGCGAAATGTGTTGGATAATCGGTGCGGGAAAACCTGACTGCTTTCACGAGATGAAAAACGTCAACGGCTGCCTGGCGGACAAAGTTACAGGGGCAAATCATTTTAAATGTCCCACGTGCGACAAGTCTGAACTATCAATCAGTTTCAATCCACCACTGGTTCGATCAAAATCGACTATATGCTCGCAAGCGGTAAGAATTCTAAACGGCTCACAAAATAAATTTTGCGACGAAATTGTGGTATAACCTTCAAAATTACCAACGTTAGAAATTTCAAAAAACGGAGATTTCATGGCATTTGAAGTATTTGCAATTAGCGCTGCATTTCTACTTGGAATTCTGGCACGTCTGGTAACACTTCCTCCC
>JBCCYR010000065.1:0-9977 GCA_039189355.1 Pseudomonadota bacterium | reverse complement strand
GATCACCGACGATTTCAATGGCGAAGAACAGGAAGGTGTGGGACTTTATCAGGTAACGCAGTTCCAGGGTGAGAAAAACGGAGAACGTTGTTCTGCTGCAGCCGCCTACCTTCATCCAAATCTCGACAGGCCTAATCTGGAAGTAATCACCAAGGCACACGCGTTGGAGATAGAGCTTGATGGCAAAAAAGCTCTTGGCGCTCGATATGTCAGAGGCGGAAATACCCATACTGTCCATGCAAACCGCGAAGTCATTCTATGCGGCGGCGCCTTCAACTCCCCGCAATTGCTGATGCTTTCCGGTATTGGTCCGGCAGAACACTTGAAACTCAATGGCATTCAGGTTCAGCATGATCTGCAGGGTGTGGGTGAGAACCTGCAGGACCATCTCGACATGGTGCTTGCCTGGAAATCCAGGGAAAACGATCTTTTCGGTCTTGATATGGGTGCAGGATTTCGCCTCATAAAGCATATTATGCAGTGGCGCAAAGACGGTACCGGCATGATTGCAACGCCTTTTGCAGAAACGGGAGCGTTTCTAAAAACCAGCCCTGATCTTGAGCGGCCAGATATACAGTTGCACTTCGTTATCGGGGTTGTTGATGACCATGCACGGAAACTGCACTGGGGTAACGGTTTTTCCGTTCATGCATGCGTATTGCGACCAAAATCACGGGGTACTGTACGCCTGGATGGCAACAATCCCCGCAAAGCACCACGTATTGATCCGAACTACCTGTCAGAAGTTGAAGATCTGGACGCGCTTCTTGAAGGAACAAAACTCATTCGCAAAATCGTTGAAGCACCTGCTTTTACCAAATACTGCGAAAAGGAAATGTTCATAGACGGCCCGATTGCCGACGATGAGATGAAACAACATATCCGCAACCGCGCGGACACAATTTATCATCCTGTCGGAACTTGCAAAATGGGCACTGATGACATGTCCGTGGTTGACCCTGAACTAAAAGTGCATGGCATTGAAAACCTGCGGGTGGTAGATGCTTCGATTATGCCCACCCTTGTCGGTGGCAACACGAACGCCCCCACGATCATGATTGCGGAAAAAGCCGCAGACATGATCCAGCAAGACCAGGTTAATTGATGGAAAACCCGATTATTGATGTTGGAAACCGTGCTTTCGTTCTCGGTGGCGCTTACGGGAACCTGCAGGCGACTCAGGCCATTTTGGCAAAAGCAAAGGATCTGGGGTTTAGTTCCAGCCAGATAATCTTCACAGGCGACACGGTTGCCTATTGTGGTCAACCGGCCGAAACGGTCGCGCTACTCCGCGATTCCGGCATTCATGTCATCATGGGTAATTGCGAAGAATCCCTTGGTGAGGATTCTGACAATTGCGGCTGCGGTTTCGAAGAAGGTACCGAATGCAACCTGCTTTCGGTCGAATGGTACCGGTTTTGTCAAAATGCACTTGATACGGAAACAAAACGCTGGATGAGCCAACTGCCAAAATCTGTGATTTTCCAGATTGGGCATTTCCGGCTTGAATGCCTTCACGGCACGCCATCAGCAATCAATGAATTTGTTTTCCCGTCCGATATTGAGAATGGCAGGATCACCCCACCGGAGAATCCGGACATTGATGGCTATATCACAGGCCATTCCGGCATTCCGTTTGTTGCCGGGATCGAAGGCAAGGCCTGGATTAATTCCGGCGCCGCAGGCATGCCGGCCAATGACGGAACCAACAGGGTATGGTTTGCAACAGTTGAATCAGCAAACCACGGATTGATCGCAGAAACACATCCCGTTTCCTATGATTTCAAGAGCGCATCACACGCAATGAAAAAAGCAGGCCTCAACAATGGATACCGGGAGTGCCTGAGTTCGGGCATCTGGCCAAGTCATGATGTTTTACCGCAAGCTGAAAAACTTAAAACAGGTATCCGGCAACAGCCTGAACGCCTTGTGTTTGAACAAAACTCAACAGATGGCTTGCCGGGTAACACATATCCCCCCGAGGCGATTGCTTCATAAGAGTTATATGGGATGTCTATTACACTTCAGGGATATAAATACAGTGTATACACCTGGATTGTACGTGCCTGTCTTCACGAAAAGAACGCAACGTATGACTATCTTGAAATCGATCCGTTTTCAGACAATGTTCCCGGAGAATTTCTGGAACTAAATCCGTTTGGCAATGTTCCGGTTCTCTCGCATGGCAGCTTCAAACTATATGAAACCGCTTCGATAACAGCTTTCATAGACCGGAAGCTTGAGGGTACCAGTTTGCACCCGGAAAGTGTTGAAGCCCTCGCCCGCATGCAGCAGATTATCGCCATCGTAGACACTTATGGATACTGGCCGATGATCCGGCAGGTTTTCGCCCAGTGCGTTTTTGCACCTGCCTTTGCCGAAACCCCTCAGGAAGATCAGATCAAGGAAGGTCTTGAAAGAAGCAAAACGGTTTTGCGGGCGTTGGAGACCATTTCTGCAGAGGGGTTACAACTCACAGGGAAGAACTTCAGCCTTGCTGACATTCACTTGGGGCCAATGCTTTCCTATTTCACACAAGCCGAAGAAGGGGCGAGAATGCTCACCTGCTTCCCGGCTTTGCAGGATTGGTGGGAAAGCATCAGGGAACGGGACTGTTTCACAGCAACCAAACCAGACCTTCCAGGGGCATAGCGTCAACTCCGCATGTTTGCACCATTGGCATCATAGAGCGGCGTACCGATTACCTCTGCCGGATAATTTTCCGCAAGAATTTCGACTTCCAGCTTGGTACCACCAACTGCCAGTTCGGTCGGCACATAACCAAGTGCGACTGACTTTTTCACATGATGCGCGTAACCGCCGGATGAAACATAACCAACAGCTTCACCATCCTTGAGAACGGCTTCATCGTTAGAAACATCAATGCCATCCACATCAATCACCATTGTGACCAGTTTTTTCGAAACGCCTTCTGAGCGCTCCTTTTCCGCAGCTTCCTTGCCAATGAAATCCTTCTTCCAGTTGATAAATACGTCCATTCCCGCTTCCCCTGCTGTAAAGTCAGGACGATAGTCGAGTGTCCACACACCCCAGCTCTTCTCCAGACGAAGTGACATCAGGGCACGCGCTCCGTACCAGCGAAGCCCCAGATCTTCCCCTGCTTCCTCAACAGCTTCTGACAGGCGCAAAAGATATTGCGGCTTGCAGTAAATCTCATAGCCGAGTTCACCGGAAAAACTAATCCGGTTCAAAATGACTGGAACGCCACCTACGGTAGTCTGTCTCAAGTCACGGAACTTGAAACTTTCCGCGCTTACATCATCACGCGTGATGCGAGAAAGCAGTTCCCGTGATTTTGGTCCTGACAGCGCAATCCCGTGCCAATCATCAGAAACGTTTGCGTAAGCCACATCATCCGGCAAACGGGTCTCAAACCAGCGGCGATGGGCTTCCTGCATCGCTCCGGAGCCGAACAGCATGAAATGGTCGTCAGCAAGACAGGCAACCGTCAGGTCACCGTAAAGCTTGCCTTTATCGGTCAGCATTGGCGTAAGCGTGAGGCGGCCTGGCTTGGGGACAAACCCGGCGAGCAGATGATCCAGGAACTTGCGTGCACCCGGCCCCTTAAATTCATGCTTGGCAAAGTTGGCAATTTCAATGGCACCAACAGCTTCGCGCACCGCTTTCACCTCTGCAGCCACATAGTCAAAACTACGATTGCGGCGGAAGGTCGGTTCCTCATGCGTATCATCCGGATCAAGTGCAAACCATTGCGCATTTTCCAGTCCAAAGCCCTGATCCATCACTGCACCCTTGGCAACAAGACGGTCATATAATGCTGTGGTCTTCTGTTTGCGGCCTTTTGGTAGTGTTTCATTCGGGAAGGTCATCACGAAGCGGCGTTCATAATTTTCCGTCGACTTGATCGTGCCCCAATCCGGTGTTGCGAATTCACCGAACCGCGCCACATCCATGGCCCATACATCAATGGAAGGTTCGCCGTCGATCATCCATTCCGCCATGGTGAGGCCAACACCACCACCCTGACAGAAACCGGCCATGACACCGACAGCAACCCAGAGGTTTCTGCGACCCGGAACGGGTCCGATCATCGGGTTACCATCCGGTCCGAATGTAAACGGCCCGTTGATGGTTGTGCGGATACCCGCATTACCAAGTGCCGGTATGCGTTCGAAACCAAGTTCTAGACGGTCTGCAATACGTTCAAGATCGGGGTTGAGCAGTTCATGGCCAAAATCCATCGGCGTGCCCTCAACCTTCCAGGGCGTACCCTTGGGTTCGTAGGTTCCAAGCAGCATGCCATCGCGTTCCTGACGGAAATAGATGTTTGCTTCATAATCGATGCCGCATGGCAAACGCCCAGGATGGTTTACCACATCCGGAATGGTTTCGGTCAGAAGATAATGGTGTTCCATCGGCTGAACCGGCAATTGCAGGTCGTGCATGTGACCAACTTCCCTTGCCCACAGGCCACCACAGTTCACGATATGCTCGGCATGTATCGTGCCTTTGGGTGTTACGACATCCCATGTTCCGTCATTGCGCTGGTTTGTTTCCACAACAGGTGTATGGGTGAAGTACTGCGCACCATGGTGACGGGCAGACTTTGCAAAGGCATAGGTCGCACCGGAAGGATCAAGATCGCCATCCTGATCATCCCACAGCGCTGCCAGATAGTGTTTAGGATCAATCAACGGATGGCGCTCTGCAACTTCTGCCGGGCTGATGAACTCCTGATTGAGCCCCATGTAACGGGCTTTTGAGCGCTCACGTTTCAGATAATCATACCACTCCTGTGTTGAGGCAAGATAAAATCCTCCGGTCATGTGCAGCCCGACCGAATGTCCGGAGGTTTCCTCGATCTCCTTGTACAAATCGATCGTGTAGCCCTGAAGCCGGGAGATGTTCGGATCCGATGAGATCGTGTGAATCTGCCCGGCCGCATGCCAGGAGGAACCAGACGTTAATTCATCACGCTCCAGCAGCACGACATCTTTCCAGCCAAATTTCGCCAAGTGAAACAGTATGGAGCAGCCGACTACACCACCGCCGATGACAACCACTTTTGCGTGGGAAGGGAGAGATTTCTCGTTCATTTTGTTACCTCAGTTCCAATCCATGACAACTTTGCAGGCGGAACCATCCCGCATGGCTGCAAAGCCCTTTTCAAATTCATCAATTCCGATTCTGTGTGTGATGATCGGTGACAGATCCAGACCGCCCTGTACCAGTGCAATCATCTTGTACCAGGTCTCGAACATTTCACGTCCATAGATGCCCTTGATAACGAGCATCTTGAAAATCACCTTATTCCAGTCGATTTCAAAACCCTTTGGCGCAATACCAAGCAGTGCAAGCTTGCCGCCATTGTTCATGGTGTCGATCATGTCGCGCATAGCGGGCGGAGCACCCGACATCTCAAGCCCCACATCAAAGCCTTCTTTCATGCCGATATCGGACATGACTTCCACAAGTGACTGCTCGGTTGTGTTGATGGCAAATTCCAGTCCCATCGAACGGGCAAGTTCCAGCCTGCCTTCGTTTATGTCCGTGATGACGACCTTGCGCGCACCGGCGCGTTTCGCAACGAGTGCGCCCATAATGCCGATCGGCCCTGCACCAGTGACAAGGACATCTTCGCCCACGAGATCAAAACTCAACGCGGTATGAACCGCATTGCCAAAAGGATCAAAAATCGAGGCGACTTCATCCGGTATGTCATCGGGAATGGGGACCACATTGTCCTCCGGCAAACAGACATACTCGCCGAATGCCCCCTGACGCGTTACACCAACACCTTCCGTATTCCGGCAAAGGTGGCCCCGCCCTGCCCGGCAGTTGCGGCAGTGGCCACAGACGATGTGTCCTTCGCCCGAAACCCGTTGGCCTAAATGGTACTTCTTGACGGCGTTACCCAGTTCGACGATCTCTCCACAAAACTCATGGCCCGTCACCAGCGGAACCGGAACTGTATTTTGCGCCCACTCATCCCAATTCCAGATATGGACGTCCGTGCCGCAAATCGCAGACTTTTTCACCTTGATAAGCACATCGGACGGCCCCGGCTCAGGCACGGGCACGCGCTCCATCCAGAGGCCTTCCTCTGCCTTTACCTTCACCAGTGCTTTCATCTCGTTGCTCACTGGATCACCCCCAGCTTGCGGCCTGCAATGGCAAAGGCATCAATCGCACGATCAAGTTCCTCAACTGTATGCGCGGCAGACATCTGGGTGCGAATCCGGTCCTGTCCTTTCGGCACAACCGGAAACGAAAATGGTGTTACAAATACGCCCAATTCGTAGAGCTCTGCTGCAAAGTTCTGTGCCAAAACAGGATCCCGCAGCATAACGGGCGCAATCGGATGTTCTCCGGGCAGGATTTCAAAGCCCAGCTCAGGCATGCGCTTGCGGAAATGAGCAGTGTTGCGCTTCAGGTTTTCCCGCAATTCCTGTTGATCAGTGATCAGTTCAAGGGCGCGAATACTGGCCCGGGTAATGACCGGTGCCAATGCATTGGAAAAGAGATAGGGTCGTGACCGTTGGCGAAGCCAATCCACAACAGGTTTGCTCGCCGCCGTATACCCACCGGAGGCTCCGCCCAGCGCCTTGCCCAGCGTTCCGGTGATGATGTCCACCCTGCCCTCAACACCGCAATACTCGGCTGTGCCGGTGCCGCGATCCCCTAGAAAACCGACCGCATGGCAATCATCCACCATGACCATTGCGTCATATTTTTCCGCCAGATCACAAATCTCCGGCAGCTTGGCGATGTATCCGTCCATGGAAAATACGCCATCGGTTGCAATCATCCGGTAGCGCGCGCCTTGCGCTTCTTTCAGACATTGTTCCAGTTCGGCCATGTCGGAATTTGCGTACCGGTAGCGCTTTGCCTTGCAGAGCCGTATACCATCGATAATCGATGCATGGTTGAGTGCATCCGAGATGATGGCATCGTTTTCATCCAGCAGGGTTTCGAAAAGCCCTGCATTGGCATCAAAACAGCTTGGATAGAGGATCGTATCCTCCGTGCCCAGAAAAGAGGAAAGCCTTGCTTCCAGTTCTTTGTGAATGTCCTGTGTTCCACAGATGAACCGCACAGACGACATGCCAAAGCCGCGCTCATCCAGCGCTTCCTTGGATGTTGAAACAAGATCAGCATTATCCGACAGACCGAGATAGTTGTTGGCGCACAAATTAATGACGTGTTTGCCGGTGTCGAGGTCGACCTCGCCCGCCTGAGGCGACGTTATCACCCGCTCGGTTTTGTAAAGGCCGTCTGTTTTGAGGCCATCAAGACGGGTTTCCAAATCGGCGTTGAATCGTTTGCTCATCTTATTCCTCAATACCAGGCATCCGCCATGGATTCTTTCTTTTTGCTGATGAAGGCCTGAAGTTCTTCATCAACTGCTTCGTCCAGCAGCGGAGCTTCGTAATCCTTCAGCATCTGCTGCCAGCGCTCAAATGCCCGCTTTTCCGTGTCTTTCGCCCCGTCCTCTTCCCATTGTTCAAAGGAGTCCGAGTTGGACATAGCAGCATCGTAATACGCGGTTTCATAATTGGCCATTGTATGGGCTGAGCCGAGAAAATGTCCGGCAGGCTCCACATCATCATAGGCTGACTTGCCAATTGCATTGTCATCGAGGTCAAGGCCACCAAGAAGTTTCTGGTACGCACCAAGCCTGTCGGCATCAATCAGGAGTTTTTCGTAACCCGTTGAAAGACCACCTTCGAGCCATCCTGCCGAATGCAACACAAAATGCGCGCCACCCATGGCTGTTGAGTGCATTGAGTCTGCACTTTCCGCAGCAGCCTGTGCATCAGCCATCTTCGAAGCCGTCAGCGATCCACCACAACGCAATGGCACGCCAAGGCGGCGGGCGAGCTGTCCGATAACGTAATTTGATGCAACCGGCTCCGGCATTCCAAATGTGGGAGCACCGGATTTCAGGCTCATGGAAGACAGGAAGTTGCCAAGTACAAACGGCGAACCTGGTTTGACCAGTTGACTGAACGCACAACACATCAATGCTTCTGCAAAAGCCTGGGCAATCGATGCAGCTGTTGTGACCGGTCCCATGGCTCCGCCCAGAATAAACGGAGCCACAATCATGCCTTGCCCCGCAGCCGAATAGGTCCGGATCGCCTCGGTAACAACCCTGTCGACCAGCAGAGGCGAATTGGTATTCACATTGCCCATGATGACACAGTTGTTGTCGACGAAGTCACTGCCATGCAGGATGCGCGCCATGGCAACGGAATCTTCCGCACGGCTTTTTTCAACAATTGCACCGAGATGCGGTTTGTCGGTGTAGCGCATGTGTGCATAAAGCATGTCGAGATGACGCTTGTTCACCGGAACATCGCAAGGCTCACACGTCACAAATCCTGAGTGGTGCAACGAGGACAACATGTAGGTCAGCTTGACCAGGTTGTTGAAATCCTCCATCGCACCATAACGCCTGCCCTTTTCGAGATCACGCACAAAAGGTGGGCCATAGACAGGTGCAAACACCGTCGCCTCTTCCCCAATTTTCACGGTACGGGCCGGATTGCGGGCGTGCTGGGTAAAACTTGCAGGCGCGGTTTTCGAAAGCTCGCGTGCCATGCCCTTGGGCAGCCGCACGCGCGTTTCCTTTACGTCTGCACCGGCCTTTTTCCAGATTTCAAGTGCGACCGGGTCTTCCCGGAATTCCAGTCCGATTTCCTGGATGATCCAGTCTGCCTGCTCCTCCAGCCGAACCAACCCTTCCTCATTGAGAAATTCGTAGTGCGGAATTTTGCGTGTTATATAGGCTGGCGCCTGCGGCGCAGCTCTGGCGGAACGCTCACTCCTTGTTCTGCGCTTGGAATTTTCACGCATGAATCCTCTCCTTGTGGGAGACAGGTTACGCCTGAAAGATTACTTTGTCAGGCTTGTATTTTCTTCTGTTTTTCATAAACTGAATTTATGCGAAACCTCTATAACTCCATCCATTCACCCGCTGCCTTGCTGGCTTTTGAAGCAGCCGCGCGGCTTGGATCTTTCACTTTGGCAGCAAATGAACTAAATGTTACACAACCAGCCATCAGTGCTTCAGTCAAAAAACTAGAAAATGCGCTCGGGGTGAAACTGTTTTCGCGGCAGAACCGCCGCATCACCCTTACCGAACCAGGCGAACGGTTTTTCAATGATGTATCATTTGGGTTGATGCATATTCTGCGCTCTGCACAAAGTATTTCAGCCCGGACTGTCAGCCGTCACGTCACCCTCACCTGCTCCACTGCCTTTGCCCATTACTGGATGGTTCCAAGGCTCGCTGATTTCCGCAAGGAGAACCCTGATATTGACCTGAGATTACAAACAACAGACCGGGACATAACCGTAGAATCAGATGGCGCTTCCCTTCTGATCTGGCGCGGTCTTGGGGAGCTTGCGGGACATGAAAGCCGCTTTCTGCAATCCGAACAGATCTATCCGGTCGCCTCACCGGCATTTGCAGAAAAGTCAGGCCCCATCGAGACAGTTTCACACCTTGCAAAAGCACCCCTGCTACACCTTGATGAGCCTTACCGCCTGCGGCCAACCTGGACAGACTGGTTTGCTCAACAGGATTACGAATACCGTGAGACGGGTGCCGGTCTGCGCTTCAATGACTATGCACTCGTGCTGCAGGCCTGCTTTGCAGGAGAAGGCATTGCCATGGGCTGGCACCATGTAGTTGGACGCTTTATACAGCGTGGCAGTCTGGTCAGGGTCATGCCAAACGCCTATGATATCGGCTACGGTTTCTACATCAGTTGGCCCGACAGTATTTCCCTTTCAGACGATGCAAATACGGTAGTTGAGTGGCTGGCAAGGGAGAATGGTGGTGCAATCAGTTGAAATCGCCACTCAAAGCAAAGCCTTGAAACTGTGGCGGCACTTTTCCAAACCGCGGCTTCATTAAAAGTTGCGTGATCTGTTATCCAATTGTAGCTTTTGAACGTTAGGCAACGGTTCATGATCGTTTACAATTG
>JBCCYR010000064.1:0-10004 GCA_039189355.1 Pseudomonadota bacterium | reverse complement strand
TCTACTTCATCATGATCACGTTGGCATTCGGGCAGATGTTTTTCTATTTCACGATAAGCTGGCCTGCCTATGGCGGAGAGGACGGATTATCCATTTATGTACGGAATTCATTCCCCGGTTTGAACACACTCGTGCCGATTGAGTTCTTTGGCCTCTGCTATGCAATCCTGCTCATTGTTCTGTTTTTCAACTGGCGTTTGATCAATTCCCCATTTGGCCTTGCGCTAAATGCTGCACGCCAAACCGCAGAACGTGTTGAAACCGTCGGTCTTGATCCTTACCGGCTGCGTCTGACTGCGTTTGTAATTTCCGGCGCCGTGACAGGCCTCGCAGGAGCGCTCTTTGCAGACCTGAACCGGTTTGTCAGTCCGGCAATGTTTTCCTGGCAGTTAAGCGGGGAGATCATGATCTTTGTCATACTGGGCGGTGTAGCGCGCCTGTGCGGCCCACTTGCAGGTGCGGCACTGTTCATCATTCTTGAGCACTACCTTGGTGGCCTGTCCGAATTCTGGCACATCTATCTGGGATTGCTCCTCCTTCTTGTTGTTCTCTTCGCCAGAGGAGGAATTATCGGGACTCTCTCCGGCAAGGGAGAAGCGCATGGCTGAGACAGTTCTTGAAACAAGAGGAATTTCCAAATTCTTTGGTGCATTGAAGGCAAATGAGGATGTGAGCATAGACCTTCTCAAGGGGGAGATTCACGCAATTATCGGCCCCAATGGCGCAGGCAAATCCACACTCATCAAGCAAATATGCGGAGGCATGAAACCGGATACAGGTGACGTATTTCTGCTTGGTGACAATGTAACGTCTTTCAGCACACAAAAGCGCGCAAGCATGGGCCTTGGCCGGACCTTCCAGATTTCTGCCCTCGCCATGCAGGACACGGTATTGCAAAACACCATCCTCGGAACACTCGGCCACAAGGGCAATGCAATGCGCTTTTTCAGCAATGCTGCGAAAGACCCGTCACTTGTTGAACCTGCGCAAATGGCTCTGAAAAGAGTCGGCCTGCAAGAGAAGGCCGATGTCATCACCGCCGAACTTTCGCATGGCGAACGCCGTCAGTTGGAGGTGGCGGTTGCGCTTACACTGGAACCGAAAGCATTCGTCATGGACGAGCCCATGGCAGGTCTGGGAACCGAGGGGTCAAAGCGCATGACCGGCTTTCTTGACGAATTGCGGCAAGAGGCTCCGATACTTCTGGTCGAACATGACATGGATGCCGTTTTTGCGCTTGCAGACCGTATCAGCGTCCTCGTTTATGGCAAAATCATCGCAACCGGAACGGTTGAAGAAATCCGGGCAAACGAACAGGTCCGCGAAGCCTATCTTGGGGAAGAACATGAGCCTGCTTGAGGTCGAAAACGTTGAAGCCTCTTATGGGGCGAGCCAGGCATTGTTCGGCGTTAACTTCAACATGGAAGAAGGTGAAGTCGTTGCGCTGATGGGCCGTAACGGGATGGGAAAATCAACAACTGTCAAAACAATCTGCCGGATTCTGCAAATGAAAAGCGGAACGATACGATTTGCAGGCCATGACATAGCAAAATTGCCGTCCCACAAGGTTGGGCAGCTTGGCATCGGGCTCGTTCCCGAAGGCCGTCGATGTTTTGCAAACCTCAATGTCCATGAAAACCTCATGGCAGCGGCAAGACCGGGACATTGGGATGTTTCGCGCGTCAACAGCCTGTTTCCACGCCTGGCAGAACGGCTTGAACAAAGCGCCGGTTCGCTTTCCGGTGGTGAGCAACAGATGCTTGCGATTGGCCGGGCACTGATGACCAATCCGAAATTGTTGATACTCGACGAAGCGACCGAAGGCCTTGCTCCCATCGTGCGTCAGGAAATCTGGAAAGCGATTACTTCCCTCAAACAAGAAACCGGCATGGCAATCCTGCTAATCGACAAATCAATGAGGGAGTTGAGGCAGGTCGCTGACAAATGTACTATTGTTCAGCGCGGTCAGACGGTTTGGTCTGGCAGGTTTGAGGACCTCGATCAGGAAACAACAAACCGGTATATCGGTATCTGATACCGGCTGAGACGATTTGTTTTCATCTCTCGTCTCAAAAAGTTCCGATTTCGATTGCACAGGCCATTCGCAGCAATATATTTGGTTCAACATACAAGATTCCCGGAAAGACAGAACATGGCAAATGCGGACGAGATCATTGACCGAAGACGGTTGAGGCGAAAACTGAGTTTTTGGCGAATTGCAACCTTTGCGGTCCTTGCCATCACACTTTTATCGATGATCGTGTTTGCGGCACGCGATACGCTCTTCTCTGGTGCACAGACTGATCACATTGCACGGGTGAAAATCAGCGGTGTCATCACCAATGACCAGCCGATGCTGTCCTTGCTTGAAAAGCTCAAAGACAACGAAAAAGTTTCTGCCGTGATACTCAATATTTCATCCCCCGGCGGTTCGACAGTGGGTGGTGAAGCCATGTTTGAAGCCGTCAGAAACCTGGCTGAAGAAAAGCCGGTCGTATCAACTGTTGGAACCCTGGCCGCTTCAGCCGGATACATGATTGCTTCCGGAACAGATCATATAGTAGCCCGGAGATCCTCCATCGTCGGCTCTATTGGCGTATTGTTCCAGTATGCAGATGCATCAGAACTGCTCGACAAGATTGGCGTGAAGGTCAACGCAGTCAAATCGTCTCCGCTCAAAGCCGAGCCAAGTCCGTTCAACCCTGCAAGCGAGGAAGCAGTCGCCATGATTGACCGGGTTATTCAGGATTCTTACAACTGGTTTGTCGATATCGTGGTTGACCGTCGCCAGATGTCCCGCGCCGAAGTTTTGACATTAGCTGATGGCAGTATTTTCACAGGAAGTCAGGGTGAGGAAAACGGCTTGATCGATGCAATTGGCGGAGAAGCAAAGGCCCTGGAATGGCTCCAGGACGAAAAGGACATCTCTGATGATCTCAAGGTGATTGAATACAAGCCCAAACGTCCCGGAGACAGCTTGTTCGACAATCCGGCAGCATTGCATAAAATTGCCCGGATTTTAGGCATAAACCTTTCAAATGCAGATGTAATCCAGATTGAAGAAGCCATTAGAAACCGGCTTCTCCTTGACGGATTGGTATCGATTTGGCAGGGTTCCCGTTAGGGCAGGTATGGAGGTCTTAGATGATCAAATCAGAACTGGTGCAAGTCATAGCAGACAAAAATCCGCACCTGTATCACCGCGATGTTGAAAATGTGGTCAATGCGATCCTTGACGAAATCACGGACGCACTCGCGCAGGGAAATCGCGTGGAACTGAGGGGGTTTGGCGCTTTCTCCGTAAAAAATCGCCCGCCCAGACAGGCAAGAAATCCAAAAACCGGTGACAAAGTCGCTGTTGAAGAGAAATGGGTTCCGTTCTTCAAAACCGGCAAGGAACTGCGTGAACGTTTGAACAAGTAATCCGAAACATTACATTTCCGGTCCGCTAATGCGAAAAATTTTCAATTACCTGTTTCTGTTGCCGCTGGCAGTTGTTCTGATACTTCTGTCCGTGGCAAACCGGCAATCCGTCCAGTTCAGCGTTGATCCTCTGAACTCCGAAACGCCTGCATTGGCACTGGATTTGCCATTGTTTGTTTTTCTGTTTGCAGCATTTTTGCTGGGCATGTTGCTGGGCGGCTTTTTGGTCTGGATGTCACAGGGCAAGCACCGAAAGGCACTGCGTGAGAAATCCTTTGAGGCAACAAAGCTTAAAAAGGATTATGAAACGAATACGAACTCTCCAACAAAAAACAGACCGGAAATTGCTCCCGGACTTCCTGTTGCAACACGCAATTGATATTTCTCTGGCCAGCCAGCAAATCTGATTAGTTGAGCATTCCGATGCCGAACGTTGCATTGAACGGAACGCAGTGAATGTAAACTTTCGAATAGTTTTTCGGATTTATTGAAGCCGGTAGCTTGTAAGTTTGGGCGCCGTTGATTGACTTTAATTTGCCTATGCGTTTCTCGGGACCGTTGTTGCCCAGATAAACCCACAGTGAAGGGCCGGATTTGGTTTTAAAATTGCTGCCAAGCCGCAATTCGTGCCTGTTACCGGCTTTAACGATGGAAGCTGACCCGGTAGTCCAGGAAACACTTGCTCCCCTGATGGTGCCCGACTTTATGGTCTGTGCCTGAGAGTGGACAGCCACAAGCAATACAAGATTTAATGCAATTATAAGTCTGAATAGGGTTTTCATGGTTTCACCCGCTGATCGTAAGTAGCTCCCGAAGAATGCAGAAAATCGGGAACAACTCAAAATCAATGCACTTCAACGATCAGTGAGCAAAAACGCGTACTTCATTAAAATTTTAGCAGCTCGGGAAATTGTTGATAAATATCATTCATACATAATGAGTTTACTCTGGGCGGGCATGGAAACATGGAGCACGGCATGGGAAAATTTATGCTGAACTTTGCTAAGGATGATGTGACACCATTCAAGCAAGAATCAACTACGCCAAAAATCGAGTTTGTAACCGTGGCAAGCGAAACGCAAAAGGAAGGGTTGTTTCAAAAGACCCTTTGCTATGCCAGTTATTACACAATGACTTTTTCGGCGTTTTGCGCGTTTGCACCGGGTCAGGTTGCCAATGCGGCTGAAGTCGTAACTTCCGTTCTGCCAATCTAAAACGGGATAACGTTCTACCGTTATACAACAATATCCATACATTGGTTGCGTAGCTGTCTGACAGTCAATGTCAGACAGCCATGACACTTGCCGAACTCAAGCAACAATGCGTACAGGTTCAGGTATCGGGCCGTTGGCATGCTCGATTTCAGCATCAATCAAAAGCAACTGTTCCGTGGTAAGAGGCGTGTATCTCGGACGTGCTGTAACTGCTTCGTCACGTACCGCCAAAGCAGGCAAATCGAGAGCACGGATGATCACAGTTGGCACTTCTTCTTCAGGTATCTGCCAGAAAGCAAGTTTCGCAAAGATACGTCCGATCGCAGGGGATGAACTTGAGACACCAAATGGAATTGCGAGAAGCGGGCCAACAAATACCGGCAGGCAAATCAGAAATCCCGCAACACTGTGAACACCGCCGCTGATCACGGTAGCAAACCCGGCTGCCCCAAAAACCATCTGGGGCCAGAGATGGGAAGCAACAACCGAAGTAGGCAAGGCCTGAACACTTCTTGATTGCGCAACCCAGCCTTTCGCCTTGCGCAGTACAAAAAGCTTGAACAGGAAAATTGTATTGGCTACCGCCATGATTGGCGCAAGCATCATCGAGAAAATGGTCTCGGTAAATGCACTACCGATAACTGCAAGTGTACCGCCATACTGCTTTCTCAACTTTGATGTCATCAGGACATCCAGGAAGGAGGCAATTTTGGGCGCAAACACCATTGCCATAATGATGGCGAAAAGCGTGTAGCCGGGACCGACTGCCTGAAACTGAATATTGAGGTCCGGGAACAAGAACCCGGCTGTTGCAACAGACACAAACGTCATCCAGGCCGGAGCACTAATGAACATGAGTATCGCCAAAACCAGCTGGATGCGGCTTGTTAAATAGAGGCCCGGCTCGTTCAGCAGATTGAAATACTGCATGTTGCCGTGACACCAGCGCAGGTCACGCCGGATGAACTCCAGAATATGCGGCGGATTTTCTTCGTATGACCCGCCCTCTTCAGCAAGCACACGACACTCATAACCGGCACGGCGCATATAAACTGCCTCAACCTGGTCATGACTTAAAATCCAGCCTGAAAGAGGTCCGTTTCCGGAAAGTTTGGGCAAATGACAGTGATCAATGAACGGCTTTAGACGGATCAGTGCATTGTGACCCCAATACGGTCCGCAATCTGCCTGCCACCAGGCACTGCCGATTGTGTAGGACTTCATGCCCAGGCGCATGCCGAACTGGAATGCCCGTGTGAATCCACTATCAGATGGAAGTCCGACAACAAGACTCTGCAGGATACCGAGTTTTTCGTTGTCCTGCATGATGCGGACCAGCCTCAGGATTGCCGAAGCGGACATCACACTATCCGCATCCAGCGTTAGCATGAAATCATGATTTTTGCCCCAGCGCTCGCAAAAATCGCGGATGTTGCCAGCCTTGAACCCGGGATTTTCAGGACGGCGCCGGTAGGTCACACCCATGGTTCCTTCCCAATTCTTGCTCAACTGGTCAAAAACCGGACCTTCGCGCTCAATGACATCTTCGAATGAACTGTCACTCAGAACATAAACATGAAACTTGTCTGCATTTCCTGAAGCGACCAGTCTCGCAATCATCGCGTTCAGGTTACGCGCAACCTGATCAACGTCCTCGTTACGGATACACATCGCAATAGCAGTGGATGTGGTGATCTCCTCATCACCTTCGATATCGCCCAGCTCGGGAAAGACATGGCGCGCAGGATTATGCGTAGTTCTGAGTAATGTGAAACCGATGACGGCATTCCAAAAACCGATAACCGTCCATGGAAGCGTGATCAGAAAACAGCCGATCAATATCCACTCCGCAACTGAAATCCCGTTAAAGGAAATGGAAAATATCAGCAAAGCCGACAATATGGCCATTGTCACCAAAACAAGTGTTGCAAATACAATCCGGCGGTGTGTGGTAGTCATGAGTGAACTTTTCCCGAGACACGTTACAAATGGAATTCCAAGCATTCAATCATTGCATTACATGGCGTAAATATGACAAAAGTCATGGGCTTCCTGCGGTGGGTATATAGAAAGCAACCTGAATTGTGGCTGAACAATTAGTACAAATAAATGTTACCGGATCGCGAGCAGGACGCCTGAGCTATTCAGCCCCGTACAAAGCTGCTATTGAAACTGTCCAAATTCCTGAAATAAAAGCAGAAAATGTTCTTCTGAAAACCCTGTTCAGTGGCATCAGCCGGGGTACGGAAAGCCTCGTTTATGCCGGAAAGGTGCCAGAATCTGAGTGGAAACGGATGCGCTGTCCGTTCATGTCCGGCAGTTTCGCCTTTCCGGTAACTTATGGTTACGCTTGTGTCTGTGAAGTGATTGGACTGGGCGAGAAAACAAGCGGTCTGAAACCCGGTGACCGGGTGTTTGTGCTTCATCCGCATCAGGACATTTTTTCGGTTCCTGAATCAAGTTGTAATCTGTTGCCACCTTCCATCCCGACCAGCAGAGCGGTTTTATCCGCGAATATGGAGACGGCACTGAATGCAGTTTGGGATGCTGAAATTTCCGGCAACCCATTCTGTGCGATCATCGGTGCAGGTGTCGTTGGCTTAATAACCGCGCATGCGGTTCGCAAAGTTGCCGGTCTTGATCCGGTTATCTTCGATCTCAAGCCGGAAAAGGAAAGACATGCCACCGAAATGGGCTTTCGTTTCATCAATTCATCCGGGATTGACAAAACAGAGATTCAGGACTTTGAACTGATATTTCATACCAGCGCTTCGGCCGGCGGGCTTCAATCCGCAATTGACATGGCCGCCTTCGAAGCGAAGATAATCGAGATGAGCTGGTATGGTGAAAATCCCGTCTCACTCAATCTCGGCGGCGCATTTCATTCCAAGCGGCTCAAAATTCTTTCAAGCCAGGTTGGCACAATAGCCTCTGCAAAGCGCAACAAGCTTGATTATGCGGGGCGCATGCAGCAGGCAATTACCCTGCTGGATGATCCAAGGCTCGATACGCTTCTAGGATCCGCGATTGATTTTCACGATCTGCCGAACCATCTTCACGACATATTCAGCCCGCAAAGCGATGTACTTTGTCAGGTAATCGAATATACCCACTAAAACCCATTTTCAGGAGAATTGCCTTGCACGCCGTTGAAGTACGAGATCACATCATGATTGCCCATTCTTTCAAAGGTGAATTTTTCGGCCCCGCACAGGCCATGCACGGCGCGACTTTTGTCGTGGATGCCTGCTTTATCTCCAAAACGCTGGATGAAAACAACGTCGTTATAGACATTGGTGCAGCCCATGACGCGCTCAAGGCAGTATTGCAGCCCATCAATTACGCCAATCTGGATGAGCTTCCCCAATTTGAGGGCGAGAACACAACAACAGAATTTCTGACAAAACACATCTGGGATCATCTCGCCAAAACCGCACGGGAAGGTGGCTTGGGCCGCCCCGCCAATGAACTGGACGCCATCCGGGTAACGCTTTCAGAAAGCCATGTTGCCCGTGCCTGGTATGAAGCAAGTCTTTAATCAGGCAACGAATACAGATCGTGAAAATTCTCTTCATCATACCCGGTGATATCAATTTGCCGACCGGCGGATACCGGTATGATCGCGCAATCATTCATGAATTGCAGGCGTTGGGTCACGAAGTGAACTTGGTATCCCTCACAGGAAACTATCCGTTTCCTTCAGAAGTTGAAAAACAGGCCGCAATTGAATTGATTGAAGCATTGCCAACTGCAAATGACATCGCTGTCATCGACGGCCTGGCTGGTGGCGCACATCCTGAATTGATCAGGAAGCTGTCTAAAACACTACCTGTTGTTGCACTGGTTCATCATCCACTTTGTCTGGAAAACGGGCTTGACGAAGAGACGGCCCGAAAGCTGGAGACTTCAGAAGCTCAAGGCCTTGAACATGTTTCCTCCGTAATAACAACAAGTCCTGAAACCGCAAAAACCGTCAAGGGTTTGTTCAACGTGGATGCTGGCAAAATCCATTGCGTTCTGCCCGGCGTTGAGCGTGGTGTTCTGGCAAATCCATCCAGTGACGAGAACATTCATCTGCTTTGTGTTGGCTCGGTGATAGAACGGAAAGGCCACGTGTTTCTTGTGCAGGCATTGGCAGGTCTTCTGCATCTGAACTGGCATCTGGATTGTGTTGGGAAAACAGATTTTCAACCCGACTATTATGCAAATGTCAAAGCTCGGGTAGAGCAGAATAATCTCGCTTCACGCATCACGTTTCATGGTACCGTTGACGCTATCCAGCTGGAAAACCACTATAAAAACGCACATATGTTTGTTCTGCCCTCGCTGTTTGAAGGATACGGCATGGTTTATGCTGAAGCGATTGTGAGAGGTTTGCCCGTGATCGGGACCACCGCCGGAGCCATCCCGGATACCGTACCCCAAAGCTGCGGCATGCTGGTTGAGCCGGGAAACACAGACGAACTCGCCACGGCGCTTGATACAATGATTTCCAACAAGGAAATACGGGAAAGTTACCGGGAAGCGTGTATCGCTTCCACAAACTCTTTTCCAACATGGGAAAAATCCGCAGCAGCATTTGCTTCCGTTCTGGGAGAAGTCGCATGAGCGGGTTTTCTGTAGACTGGCTGCATGTGCGTGAACCCGTTGATCACGCTGCACGTAGCGAAGAAGTGCTCTCCGCTGTTTCACATTACTTCATGAATGAGAAAAAACTGCAGATCACCGATATAGGTTGTGGCACAGGTTCGACCTTACGGGCGTTAAAACCCTTTCTGTCCAACGAGCTGGTCTGGCACCTGGTCGACAATGATGATGCTCTTCTGGAACATGCCAAGGAAAACCTGAATGGAGACCAAATGGTTTTCAGTCTCGCTGACCTGTCGGAATCAGTCGAGGTTTTGTTTGCAGAAAATCCGTCCCTGATCACCACATCTGCTTTTCTGGATCTTGTATCGCATGAATGGCTTGAAATATTTTGCAAGGAGGTAACAAGCCGCAAAATACCGTTTTATGCAGCACTGTCCTATGATGGCAGAGCGGGATGTGATCCGGAACTTGATGAGGATGAACTTGTTCTGACAGCATTCAACCAGCATCAGCGAACAGACAAAGGATTCGGGGCCGCACTTGGACCCGAAGCTGCAGCAGCCGCAATCAGGCTGTTTGAGGAAAATGGCTATCTGGTAACCAGCAGCCGCTCAGACTGGGTGGGGGATAGCCGACACCCGGTTTTTCAAAAACTGTTACTGGAAGGCTGGTGCGAGGCGGCAAGCGAAATCGAGCCTGAAAACACAGAACTGTTTAAGGACTGGCTGACCAAACGCATTCGCTTGATCGATGAAAATCGCGCATCTGTTTTTGTCG